>NZ_VRUZ01000096.1:0-15464 GCF_008039485.1 Methylobacterium sp. WL69
CCCCGCCCGTCTCGGCCAGGACCTTCGTGATCGCCGCCGTCAGCGACGTCTTGCCGTGGTCCACGTGACCGATCGTGCCGATGTTGCAGTGCGGCTTCGTACGAGCGAATTTCTCTTTGGCCATCGTCTCTTTCCTGCGGCAAGCTCACACGAGCGGGCGCCCGGTCAGTCGCTCGAAAACCGTCGAGCCGGGCGAAAGACGCGGCCCGCTTAGAGGCTTGCCGTCCTTTGATCAAGGGCTTTGTGGTCGGGGGCTTTGCCGACCACCGGCCTCCGGGGCCGTCTCAGGCGAGGGGGCGCCTGACCGGGGAGGCCTCGAGCAGGGCCGCCCTGTCGACGCCGAGGGCCTCGGCGATCTCGTCCAGGGCCGTGGCTTCGAGGGCCGAGATGCCGTCGTGGTCGGCGACATCGGCGGCGATGAGGAAGGCGGCGTTCCGCGCGGTCCCGTCGCGCCCGCGGATGCCGGCGACGCGGCGCAGGTTCTCCGCCCGCCCGGCCCGGGTCCGCGCCCGGGCGATGCCGTCGTAGAGTTCGGTCTCCAGCATCAGGCGGTCGTAGCCCTTCTCCAGGATCGGGTTGGCCTGGATGCCGGCCAGCGCCGTGTCGAATTCCTCGCTCGCCACCTCGCCGTCGGCGACGATGACGTTGGCGGCGGCCGAGACCATGGCCTCCATCAGGGCCGTGTCGCCCGCATAGGCGGTCACGGTCTGGCTGAAGCGGGCGACGATGTCCTGGAAGATGTTCATGGGCGGGGGTCACCGGGCGGCTTCATCGAGCGGTTCGGCAGAACGATGCCGGGGACCTCGCCGTTCCGCGCCGGGAAGGCAAGGGGCGGCGGACCGGTTTTCAGAACAGCGCCACCAGGGTGACGCCCGCGACCATGAGAAGCCCCCCGGCGATCCGCCACGGGCTCGCCGCATGGACGGTGAACCCGATCCAGCCGAAATGATCGAGGACGATGGAGGTCGCGACCCCGGCGGTGACGAGGATCGCCAGGAACGGCGCGGCGCCGATCTGTTGCGCGGCGAAGAACTGCGACAGGACGACGAGGGCGCCGAGGCAGCCGCCGAACCAGGCCCAGGCCGGCACCTGGGCGGCCTCGGCGAGGCTCGGCAGGCTGAGGCGGCCGGAGACGAGGCCGACCAGCAGCAGGGTGGTGCCGGTGCCCAGCGCCACCGCGAGCCCGGCGGCGAAGGGCTGGCCGAGGCTCTTGGCGAGGGTGGCGTTGGTGCCGCCCTGGACGGCGTTGGCGATGCCGGCCACAAGCGCGAGACCATAGAGATACCACATCGG
The DNA here is from genome assembly GCF_008039485.1 of Methylobacterium sp. WL69. Lineage (NCBI taxonomy): Bacteria > Pseudomonadati > Pseudomonadota > Alphaproteobacteria > Hyphomicrobiales > Methylobacteriaceae > Methylobacterium > Methylobacterium sp. WL69. Next base: position 1,294 of record NZ_VRUZ01000096.1, read on the forward strand.
GATCACGACTCGGTTCGGACGGTCACCTCCGGACGGGAGCAACCCCCGAGAACATAGGGCAGCGACGGCCGGACATGATCGACGAAACGGGACGCGACGACGCGGTGGGCGCTCAGGCGGTCGATCAGGATCTGCGCGGCCTCCTGCGGCGGGCGACGGCGGACGCCCACCACCGCCTCGATTCGGGCTGGGCCGGTCACGACCTCAAGGACCGCGACGCCTACGGCGCATTCCTCGTCGCCATGGCGGCGGCCCTGGTGCCCCTGGAAGCGGATCTCGCCCTGGCTGAGCCGGGGGCGCTGCCCCCCGACTGGCCGGCCCGCCGGCGCGGCGCGGCGCTCCTGGCCGACCTCGCGGCCCTGGGCCATCCCGGGCCGCCGGCGCCGGCGCCGGCGATGCCGCGCCCGCCGACCCGGCCGGAGGCGGCGGGACTGCTCTACGTCCTCGAGGGCTCCCGCCTGGGCGGACAGCTGCTCCTGCGCCAAGCCCTGGCGAGTGCCGACGCGGCGGTCCGGGACAACACCCGCTTCCTCCGGCACGGCGAGGGCCAGCGCCTGTGGTCGAGCTTCGCCGCCTGGCTCGCGGAGCGGCCCGCCGGGCACGCGGATGGCGCCGTCACCGGAGCGCTCCGGGCGTTCGCCCTGTTCGAGACGGCCCAGGGGGCACGGCCCTAGGGCCCCCCGTTCCCCGCCAGCACCCGCCGCAGGATGTCGGCGGTGTAGGGCTTCTTGATCATCGGCACGGCGCCGAGTTCGGGGGGAATCCGAAAGCTGTCGCCGTAGCCGCTGGCGAACACGAACGGGATCTCCAGGGCCGCGAGGCGCCGGGCCACGGCGAGGCTCGTCTCGGACCCGAGGTTGACGTCCAGGAGGGCGAAGGCGGGCGGGCAGAGGTCGATGAGGCGCAGGGCCTCGTGGACCGAGCCCGCCATGTCGACGGACTTCGCCCCCAGGAGGGTGAGGATCTCCTCGGCCTCCAGGGCGATGATCATGTTGTCCTCGACCACGAGGGCCGGGCCGGACAGGCGCGGGGCCTCGGGCGCGGCGGCCCCGGCGCGCCGGGCGGTGGCGGCGGCGCGGGTCGGCGCGGCCTGGACGAAGGCCGCCGGGATGACGAAGCGCCCGGTGACGCCGGTCAGGGCGTAGCGGATCTCGGCCTCGCCCTGCAGCTCGTAGGGGATCGAGCGCTCGATGAGGGTGGTGCCGAAGCCCCGCCGCGTCGGCGCCCGCACGGGCGGCCCGCCGGTCTCGCACCACTCCAGCACGAGGCGGCCACCGGCATCGCGGCTCCAGGCGACGGCCACCGCGCCGCCGCTATCCGACAGGGCGCCGTACTTGGCCGAATTGGTCATGAGCTCGTGGACCACGAGGGCCAGGGTCGAGAACGCCTGCGGCTCGAGGAGCACGTCGGTGCCGTCGAGGCGGACCCGGTCGGCGCGGGCGCCGAGATAGGCCGCCGCCTCCAGGCCGATGAGGTCGCGCAGGGAGCCCGGCCCCCAGTTCGTCGTGGTGATCTGGTCGTGGGCGCGGGCCAGGGCCTGGACCCGGTCGCCGAGGACCCGCGCGAAATCCTCGATGCTCCCCGTCCCCGACCGGCTCTGGGCGACGATGCCGCGGATGAGGTTGAGGATGTTGCGCACGCGGTGGTTCAGCTCGGCGATGAGCAGTTCCTGGCGCTCCTGCGCGGTCTTGCGCTCCTTCTCGGCGGAATCCGTCAGCCGCAGGATCACCTCCAGCAGGGTGATGCGCAGGGCCTCGGCGATGCGCAGCTCCGCGCCGCTCCACGGGGCCGACTGGCCGTGCACCACCTCGCGCCACGCCTCGAAGCTCTTTCGCGGGGTGAGGCGCACGCCGTTGGGGCCGGGATTGGCCGGCTTCTCGGGATTGCCGGCCCAGGTGACCGTGCGGGCGATCTCGGTGCGGAAGAACACGAGGTAGTCGCGCGGGGCCCGCGAGATCGGCACGGCGAGCAGCCCCGCCGCCCGCTCGGTGAAGTCCCGGCCGGGGGCGTGGACCCTGCCGATCTCGTTCGTCGCGAAGGCGCGGCTCGTGGCCGTGCGGTTGAGGAAGCGCACGAGGCCGGTGAACTCCTCCCGTGTCGGGGTCGCGTCCCGCAGGGTGATCTCGCCGTTCACCCACACGCCGATGCCGTCGCAGGGGATGATGCCGGCGATGTCGTCGAGGAAGGCGGTGATGTTCTCGAGGCTCGTGCCCCCCGAGGCCAGGGCGCCCATGAGGCGGTCGTGCAGGGCGCGCGACTGGGCCTCGTAGGCCACCTCCGCCTCGCGCTCGCGGCTCTCCAGGATCAGGGAGAACATCTGGCCGAACAGCTCCGCCCCGGTCCGCCGCTCCAGGGAGATGTGGCGCGGCGACGAATGGTGGCAGGCGAACAGGCCCCACAGCTTGCCGCCGCGCAGGATCGAGACGGAGAGGGAGGCCGCGACCCCCATGTTGCGCAGGTATTCGAGGTGGATCGGCGAGACCGTGCGCAGGGTGCTCATGGACAGGTCGAGGAGCCCGCCCTCCGGGTCGCGCACCGGCAGCACCGGGATGGCGGGGGCATCGACGTCGGCGATGATGCGCAGCCAGTTGCGCTCGTAGAGGGCGCGGGCCTGCTGGGGGATGTCGGAGGCCGGATAGTGCAGGCCGAGATACGGATCGAGGCCCGAGCGCACGGATTCGGCCACCACCACGCCGGACCCGTCGGGGTCGAAGCGGTAGACCATGGTCCGGTCGAAGCCCGTGAGCGCCCGCATCTGCCGCACGGCCTCGCGGCAGAACGCCTCGAAGCCCTGGCTCTGCTGCAGGCGCCCGACCATGCCGCGCACGAGGTTGCCGGCGTTGAGGTGCTCGGACGTGCTCGGCTCGGCCTCCATGACGATGGCCGAGCCCGACTGGTGGAGGGCGACGTCGAAGGCCGGGCCGTCCGTCTGCAGGGCGATCCCGAAGATGCGGTCGATGGCGTTGGGACCGCGCAGGGATTGCAGCTGGCCCCGGATGAGGTGGATCGCCTCGCCGTCGAAGATGTCGGTCAGGGGCAGGCCGAGCAGATCCTCGGCGGGCCGGCCGAGCCACTGCGCCGCATTCTGCGAGACGCGGACGATGAGCCAGTCGACGGAGACGGCGACGAGGAACCCGAACGGCTGCACCGCCCCCAGGACATGGATGGGTTCACGGTCGCAGGACGACAGATCGACGGAGGGGACCGCCGTTCGCTCGAGGGATTTCATCGCGACCATGAATGACCGAACCGTACCGTCGGCGGACTCCGCCGTCCCCGGTTCAACGCCGGAGACCGAAGGAAGGCTGCGCGGGACGGCAGGGGCGGTGGAGCGGAGGCGGCGGACCGCCCCCTCGGGAGCCCGTCCCATGCCGGTCGGTCGTGTCGCGTGCAAGGGGGCCGGCGGGTGGAAGAGTGCGGGGACGCCCCGGCTCGCGGCCCGGATCGCAGCCGGTGCGCGGAGGTCGGTCCGCCGCGCCGGCAGGCACGGTCCCGGGCGCCTTCGGCCTCGGCCGGTTCGGGCTCGCCGGGTCCGCGGGCCTCCCCCGGACCGGGAAAGCCGCCGCGGTCGAGCCGGGCGGGCCGTGATGTTCCGGGTGCGGGCGTCCGGGCGGTCGGATCAGGCCGCGCGGCGGTAGGACGCCTGCGCGTTGTCGTTGATGGCCACGAACATGCCGGCGGCGGTGCCGGATGCGGGGGCGTTCGACGCGGGGCGATCGGTGAGGAGGGCCAGGGCCGGACCGACGGCGACGGCGGCAAGACCGAGGAGGAACAGGGCGAGCATGGCGGAAATCCGTCTGGCGGTTGCGATGAGATCAATATCGCAGTGCACAACGGCCTCTGGTATATCAAATACCGCAAGGCGGTCATGCCGCCGATGCGCGGCTCCGGTGCCGGGATTGTCCGTCGCCGCGATCCGGATGCCCCGGTGAGGTGCGTCGCGACCGTCCTGCGCCGGGCGGCGCCTACCGGTGCGCCGGGTCGACGAAGACCGCGAGGAACGGAAACACCTGATGCCCGCCGGCCAGGAGGATCGCCGAGAAGGTCAGGCCCAGGGCGGTGATGTAGAGGATCGTGAAGAGGTCGGTGCCGTGTCCGGGGGTGCTCAGGAAGATCATCGCGAACGGGATGCTCACGAGGGCCAGCAACACGGAGGCGTGCATCGCGCCATCTCCCGGAACCAGAGGCGTGGCCGGTCGCCGCTTCACGGTCGAGGCCCGCGCCGGACGCGTGTGGGTGACTCGCCCCGCGGTGGGGCGGGGCGAGTCGGCGATCAGGCGTGGGCGAGGGCGCCCGCCGGGACGGCCGAGCCGTTGGCGCTGTGGTGGCGCTTGAGCATCGGCCGCAGGACGGCCAGGGCCAGGAAGGCCGCGACGAGGTCCATGATCGCCACCGTGTACAGCACCGTGGCCCAGGTTCCCGTCGCCTGCATCAGCAGGTTGCCCAGGGGCACGAACAGGGCGGCGAAGCCCTTGGCGCAGTAGAGCACGCCGTAGATCTTGCCGATATGCTTGGAGCCGAAGGTGTCGGCCGCGGTGGCGCTGAACAGCGAGTAGACCTCGCCCCAGGCCAGGAACACGATGCCCGAGAGGATCACGAAGGCCCACGGGTTGGTGCCGAAGTAGCCCAGGGCGACGATGCCGATGCCCTCCATGGAGAAGGCGATGAACATCGTCTTCTCGCGGCCGATCCGGTCGGAGATGTAACCGAACAGGGGACGCGAGATGCCGTTCATGATGCGGTCGAGCATCAGGGCGAACGGCAGGGCCGCCATGGCGAAGAAGTACAGGTTGACCTGGAATTCCTTCACCCCGAGGTCCTGCGCGATGACGCCGAGCTGGGCCACGGCCATCAGGCCGCCGGTCACCGTGCAGGTGAACATCAGGAGCATCACGTAGAAGACCGGCGTGCGCAGGGCCTCGCGCAGGGTGTAGTCGCGCCGGCTCTGGAGCACCTTGGTCGAGAAGGTGACCTCGTCCTTGACCGGGGCGCGCAGGCCGATGGCCGCCAGCATGATGATGGCGCCCTGGATCAGGCCGAACACGAAGAAGGCCTGGGCGTAGCTGCCCTGGGAGATCATGTTGGCGATGGGAATGATCGTCAGGGCCGAGCCCGCGCCGTAGCCGCCCGCCGTCAGGCCGACGGCGAGGCCGCGCTTGTCGGGAAACCACTTCAGGGCGTTGTTGATGCAGGTGGCGTAGACGCAGCCGACGCCGATCCCGCCCGCCACGGAGCCGAGATAGAAGCCCGAGAGCGAGGTGGCGTAGGAGTTGATCACCCAGGCGAGGCCGGTCATCAGACCGCCGAACATCACCACCCGGCTCGGGCCGTACTTGTCGATGAAGTACCCCTCGATGGGGGTGAGCCAGGTCTGCACCACGACGAAGATCGTGAAGGCGACCTGGATCGCCGCCCGGTCCCAGCCGAAGGTCTTCTGGATCTCCGGGACGAACAGGGTCCAGGCGTACTGGATGTTCGCCGCCGCGACCATGCAGGCGACGCCGAGCACGAGTTGCAGCCAGCGATTGGTGGAGGGTCTTGCCGCAACGGGGGCGACGGCGGGGGTGGCCATGAGCGATCTCCCTTGTCCTGGTTCGGACACCTGACGGTTTGTCGGCCGGGCGTTTCCCGCCTTCTCGGTCACGGCGAATCAACTTGCAGATCCGGCAGCGCGCCTGTTGGAATGCAGTATTTGGCATACCAGCGGACCTGACAAGCAGAATAACGCTGTTTTCGCGGCTTTCCCGACCGAATGCACGCCCGAACCGCAATCTGCTTGAAAATGGTGTGCACTATCGAGCCGGATGGGGCCGCGCCTCGCCTGACCGCAGCGATCGTTTCGCGCGAGGCGGCACCGGATCGGATGGGGCCCATGGCGACGACGGAAGCCGCGGACGATGCCGGCCCGGACGCATCACGCGAGGGGAAGCCGTCGCACTCACTTGCCGCCCGTGACGTCGAGGAAGGTACCGGTGACGAACGAGGCTTCCGGGCCGGCGAGCCAGAGGATCGCGTGCGCGACCTCCTCGGGCGCGCCACCGCGTCCCATCGGGATGCTGTCCTTCACGCGATCGACGCGCCCGGGTTCGCCGCCGCTGGCGTGCATCTCGGTGTGGATGTGGCCGGGCCGCACGCAGTTCACCCGGATGCCCTCGCGCGCGACCTCCTTGGCGAGGCCGGTCGTCATGGTCTCGACCGCGCCCTTTGAGGACGCGTAATCGACGTACTCGTTCGGACTGCCGAGGCGGGCGGAGGCCGAGGAGACGTTGACCACCGCGCCCCCACGCCCGCCATGGCGATGCGACATGCGCCTCACGGCCTGCTGCGCGCAGAGGATCGGGCCGATCGCATTCACCGCGAAGATGCGGCGCACGCGTTCGTAGTCCAGGTCTTCGAGACGGGATTGTCGTGCGATCATGGCCGCGTTGTTGACGAGGACATCGAGCCGGCCAAACCGACGGTCGACGCGTTCGAACATCCGTGAGACCTCGTTGGGATCGGCGCTGTCGGCCCGTACGGCAATCGCGCCTCGGCCGTCCGCCTCGATCGCGGTGACCAGTTCCCGGGCCGCCGCCTCGTTCGACAGGTAGCTGACGGCGACGTCGTAGCCGCGCCGCGCCGCCAGACGCGCGGTCGCCGCGCCGATGCCACGACTGCCGCCGGTGATCAGCATCACGGGCGCACTGCGTCCGGCGTCGGGCGCGGCAGGGCCATCCGGCCAGCCGCCATCCGGGGCATCGGGGTTTCGGACGGAGGTCATGGTTTCCTCGCGAGGTGCGGCGACAGGACGAGCATGATCGGGACGACGGCGAAGGCCGTGGCCGCGGCCGCGACGGCGGCCCAGCGCGGTCCGACGGCATCGCCGAGCGGGCCGTAGAACAGGGGCGTCGCGACCGCGCTGCCTCCGAGCGTCCAGGTGTAGAAGACCGCGAAGGCGCGCTCGACGCGACCGTGCGGCGCGAGTTCCGGCACGGTGCCGTAGAGCACGGAGGAGGTTCCGTTCAGCATCAGGCCGAGGAGGGGCAGCACCGCGAGGGTCGGGGCGAGCGGGAGCGCGATGACCAGCAGGATCGCGGCCGCCGTCCCCGCCTCGGAGAGGATCACGCAGCGCGTCACCCCGAAGCGGTCCCCGAGACGGCCGAAGATCGCCTTGCCCAGCGCACCGCCGACGGCCGCGAGGCCGAACGCGACGCCCACCGTCGCGAGGGCCGCCCCCTTCTCCCGCAGCAGGAACGGCAGGTAGACGAGAAAGGCCGGGCGCGCGGCGTTGTCCAGCATGCCGACGGCCACGAGGAGCCCGAAGCCGGTCCGGTCCGTCGAGCCGCCGCCGGGCACGGCCGCTTGCGGGCGCGTCGGCGCTTCCTCGCGCGGGACGGGCTCGCGGGGCAGCAGGGTGGCGACCCCGAAGGCGACGGCGACCCCGAGGCCGGCGGCGAGCCAGAGCACGAGGCGCCAGTCGGCGTGGGTGAGGAGAAGCCCGGCGAGCGCGGGCAGCGCCGCCTTTCCGAGATCGCCGGCGAAGTTGTAGGTGCCGAGCGGCCCCCTCGCCCCCGTCCCATAGGTCCGGGCGATCACCGCCGAGGCGAGGGGATGCTGGGTGCTGCTGCCCGCGCCGGAGAGCGCCAGGGCGACGCAGAGGCCGGCGAGACCGCCCGAGGCGCCGGCCAGGGCATAGCCGCCGGCACTGAGCAGCGTGCCGAGAACCAGAACCAAGCGCGCCCCGAGCGTCCGGGCCAGGGCCGTGGCGGGCATCTGCAGGCCGGCCAGCGCCCCGACATAGAGCGAGCGCACCAGGGCGAGGGCGACGTAGCCGAGGCCGAACTCCTCCTGCCAGACCGGCAGCAGCACGTAGATCAGGTCGGTGTAGCCGTCGTGCAGGGCGTGGTTGACGCCGATCGTCGCGAGGGTGCGCGTCCGCCGAGGCGCGCGGATGTCGCCCGCCCCATCCGTCGCGCCCGTGGCCGGCCCGTCCGGTTCCGCGATGGTCGTTCGCATCGATCACCCCTCCACGGCCGCCGGCCGCCAACGCCGTGACGGCTACACCCGTGAGCCTCCGGCGATGAGGACCGTTCGACTCACGCTACCCGTGCGCTAGACTCACGGATGCGAGCCCGGAGGTCCGATGCGCCGTCTTCCACCCCTCCATGCGCTGCGGATCTTCGAGGTCGCCGCCCGGGCCGGCAGCCACGCCGCCGCGGCGGCCGAACTCGGGCTGACCCACGGGGCCGTCAGCCGTCAGGTCGCCGTGCTGGAGGCATGGTTCGGCCAGCGCCTGTTCGTGCGGGTCGGGCGCAGCGTCGTCCCGACGCCCGCGGCCCGGGCCTTCGCGGAAGCGGTGAGCCTCACCTTCGACAGGCTCGACGCGGCGGCCGAGATCTGCGGCCGGCCCCTCACGCCGCGGACCCTGCGGGTGAGCACGCCCACGACCTTCGCCATGCGCTGGCTGATCCCGCGCCTGGGCGGCTTCCACGCGGCGCGGCCGGAGGCCGAGGTGGTCGTCACGACGACCACGACCCTGCACAATGCCCTGCGCGGCGGCTTCGACCTCGCCGTCCGGCGCGAGCCGCGCCTCGGAACGGGGGCGCACCATCCCTGGGGCGCCTACCGCGCGGTCCCCTTCCTGCGGGAGGCCAACACCCTGGTGGCGAGCCCATCCCTGCTCGCGGCCCGCCCCCTGTGCACCCCGCACGACCTCGAAGGCGCCACCCTGCTGACGAGCGAGACGCGCCCGGGCGACTGGACCGACTGGCTCGCCGCCGCCGGTCTCCCCCCGGACACGGGCAGCCGCCGGACGTTCGACCATTACTTCGTCGCGCTGCAGGCGACGGCGGATGGGCTCGGCTACGGCCTCGGGCCCCTGCCCGTCCTGTCCGGCGACCTGGCGACCGGACGGCTCGTCGCCCCGTTCCCGGAGATCGTCGTCCCGCGCCCCGGCTACGTGGCCCTCGTCCCGAACGACGCGGACAAGACGTCGACCCTTACGGCATTCGTCGACTGGCTCATGGCCGAAGGTGCGCCGTGAGACCGAACGCGCAGGCGCAACGCGGCTTTCGCGCTCGGCATCCCGCCTTCATCGGCGCGGCTTGGTTCGGAACACCACCGGCACCGTGAAGGTCAGGCCCTCGTCCGCCACGAGGGGCGGCGGAACCGGGACGGGGTCCGACCGACGCATCATGGTGAGCGCGGCCTGGTCGAGGGCCGGGTCGCCGGACCCCCTGAGCACGACGGCGCTGACGACCCGTCCGGTTCGGTCGAGGACGAAGGTCAGGGTCGTCTCGCCGGTGGGATGCGTGGCGCCCGGCGGGTAGCGCTTGTGCCGGTCGAGATGGGCCAGGAGCTGCTTCTGCCAGGTGGTGCGGATGCGGCGCGCGCTCTCGCCGGTGCCGAGCACCGGGGCGACCGAGCGCTCCGCCTCCTTCATCACCTCGGAGCTCGGCGCGGCGGCGGCCTCCGACGCCACGGATTCGAGGGATGCGGTGGCTTCCACCGCCTTCACCTTGACCTCCTCCTGCTCGGGCTTGCGCACGGAATCGGGGGCGACGACGCGGTCCGGGTCCTCGGTCTCCGTCGGTACCGCCTTCGGCAATTCCGTCGGATCGTCCACGGCCTTCTGCTGGACCACGGCGGGGGATGCCGCCGCATCCTCGGCCTCCGGCCCGGGGGGAAGATCGGTGGCCTCGCGGCGCGGGGCGGTCATCTCCAGGCCGATCTCGAGGGCATTCGCGCCGAGATCGGCGGACTCGTCCTCCCGGAACTGGCCGACCGCGAAGGCGACGCCGCCCGCGTGCAGGGCGAGCACGACGGCCACCGCGCCGAGCCAGACCAAGCGGTTGGCCGGCCTATCGTGCGGGGCGAGGTCCGAACCGCTCAAGGCTTCGCCCCGGCCGCCGGCCGTGGCCCCTCGGAGGCCGGTACGCCCTCCAGGGCTACCAGGGCGACCTTGAGGTAGCCGCCCGCGCGCAGCACTTCCAGCACGTCCATCATCTCGCCGTAGGGAACGGCCCGGTCGGCGCGCAGGAAGATGCGCCGCTCCTTGGAGGGACCGGCTTGGGAGGGACCGGCCTGGGCGGGATCGGCCTGCGCGTCGAGGGTGCGCACGAGATCGACCCGCTTCACCGGCTCCTCGCCGATGGCCACGGCGAGGTCGGCCTTGATCGTCACATAGGTCGGCTTGTCCGGCTTCTTCTGCGGTGTCGCCGTGGACGACGGCAGGTCGATGGGCAGATCCACGGTGGAGAGGGGGGCGGCCACCATGAAGATGATCAGGAGCACGAGGATCACGTCGATGAACGGCGTCACGTTGATCTCGTGCGCCTCGCCGAACTCGTCCTCGTCCTCGTCGTTGCCGAGCGCGATGCCCATGGTTCAACCCGCCGCGCGGAGCGGGGCGCCGTGGCGCGCCGGATCACCCGACCGCTCGCCGGCCGGGCGCTCGAGGTCGCGCGACAGCATCCGCAGGGCGGCCCCCGCGCCGCGCTGGACGAGGTCGCCGTAGCCGCGCGTCGCCCGCGCGAAGTGGTTGTAGATGATGACCGCGGGAATCGCTGCCACGAGGCCGATGGCGGTCGCCAGGAGGGCCTCGGCGATGCCGGGCGCCACCACGGCGAGGTTGGTGGTCTGCGCCTTCGAGATGCCGATGAAGCTGTTCATGATCCCCCAGACGGTGCCGAACAGCCCGACGAAGGGCGAGATCGAGCCGATGGTGGCGAGCGCCCCCATGCCGCGCCGGGCCGAGCGCCCTTCCGCCTTGACGATCTCGGAGATGCGCGAGGCCGCACGCTCCTTGATGCCGTCCTGGCGGGCGTCCCGGTTTCCCTGCGACAGGCGAACCTCGTCGAGGCAGGCTGCGATGAACCGTTCGACCACGGAGCGGCGCCCGCTCAAGTCCCGCATCGCCTCCGCCAGGGTCCCGGCGCCGGCGATGCGGGCCAGCGCCCGGGACAGGCCGGCCCGGGCGAGGCCGAGTTCGACGGTCTTGGCGAGGAGGATCGTCCAGGTGAGCACGGAGGCGGCGGCCAGGCCGACCATGATCGCCTTCACCAGGATGTCGGCGTTGAGGAACATCGACCACGGCGAGAGGTCGTGCGTCACCGGCGCGGTGGTCTGGATCGCCGGCGCGGTGGTCTGGATCGCCGGCGCGGCCTCGGCCAGGGCCACCGGCCGTGCCGCCGGGGCCGGGCTCGGTGCGGTCTGGACCACGGACGCCACGGCCGGGCCCGGCTGTTGGGCATCCGCAAGCTGAGGCACCACGGCGACCAGCAGGGCGAGGCCCAGCGCCCGGCCGGGGCGGCCTCGCATGAGGGACGTGACGGACAGGGACTGCTTCACGATCATACCTCGGCCCAGGTCCGGATCAGGTTGTGGTAGATGCCCGTCAGCTTGACGATCTCGGCGTGGTCCCGGCCGAGGTCCGGCACCAGGGCCTGGATCGCGGTGTCGAGGTCGTAGATCAGGCTGCGGGCCTCGCCGCTGCGGATCATGCTCTGCAGCCAGAAGAACGAGGCCACCCGCGTGCCCCGCGTGACGGGGGTGACCATGTGGAGGCTGGAGGCCGGATAGAGCACGAGGTGCCCGGCCGGCAGCTTCACCTCCTGCGAGCCGTACTGGCCCTCCACGATGAGCTCGCCGCCGTCGTATTCCTCCGGTTCGGCGAGGAACAGCGTCACCGAGAGGTCGGTGCGGATGCGCAGGCCCGTCGCCGGGTCGCCCCGCACGGCGTTGTCCACGTGAATGCCGAAATGGTGGCCGGCGCCGTACCGGTTGAACAGCGGCGGGAAGATCTGCAGCGGGATCGCGGCCGAGACGAACAGCGGATTGCCGAGCAGCGTCGAGACGATGCGCGCCCCGAGGCGGCGGGCGAGTTCGCCGTTGGGCGGCAGCTGCTCGTTGCGCTTGACCAGGGCGGACTGGGCGCCGGCCGTCGAGCGGCCGTCCTCCCATGCCGCGGCGTCCATGAGGCCGCGGATCTCCGCGACCTCCGCCTTGTCGAGAACGTCCGGGAGACAGATCAGCATCGCTCAGAACTTCGTCGAGGCGATGAGCGAGACCGTGCGCCCGGGGGCCACGAACACGAACGGTGCGGCGCTGCGGTAGAACGCGTCGTAGTACAGCCGGTCGAACACGTTGGCGACGTAGAGCTTCATCGTCAGGGTCTCGCTGACCTTCGCCTCCAGGAAGGCGTCGAAGCGCCAGTAGGACGGCAGGACGTTGGCATTGGCCGCCAGCGTGCCGCCGTAGATCCGGGAGTTGTTGATCGCCTGACCGCCGATCTCGAGGTACGGGGTCAGCTTGTACTTCGTCAGCAGGCTGAACGAGCGGTTGGCGATGTTGGCGATGCGGGCCCCGACCTGGGACGGGACGGCGGACTTCGTCACCTTGGTGTCCATGAGGACGTAGCCGGCAAAGACACTCCAGTCGTCGGTGATCTTGCCGGCGATCCCGAGGTCGATGCCCTCGACCTGATAGGCGGCGCCCGCCACGATGTTGGCCCCCACGACCTCGCGGGCGTTGTCCTTGGTGGTGCGGAACAGGGCCGCCGTCGCCAGGAGGTGGCGGTCGAACAGTTCGGCCTTGGTGCCGACTTCCGTCGAGGTGTTGAGCTCGGGTCCGAAGATCTGGTTCGTGGTCGCCGTCGGGCTCAGGCCGCCATAGGCCGCACCCGAGGCGTCGAGTTCCGCCCCGACGGGGTTCGACGAGGTGGCGTAGGCGCCGTAGAGGCTCCAGAACGGCAGCGGCTTCACCGTCAGGCCGCCATTGTAGTTCAGGAGCCCGGAATGGGCCTGGACCGAACCGCCCCGGTTCGACGAGGTGATGCTGTAATCGTCGAACCGCACGCCGCCGTTGAGGATCACGAGATCCTCGTAGTTCGCCGTCTCGATGAGGTAGCCGGCCTTGGTATCGACGGGGATCGTGGTCGGGTTTCCGAGGCGGGTCGGCCGGCTGGAGAACGGCAGGAGGTTGGGGGGAAACAGGACGTTGACGCCCGAGAGCCGGCCGGTGGTCGCCGCCGAGCCGCCGAACAGCTCCGATTGCAGGCCCGTATAGGCATCGAAGCTGACCACCTCGCGGCTGAACTCGGCGCCCGCCACGGCCGTGTGCCGGATCGGGCCGGTGTCGAAGCGGAGTGTCGCGTCCGAGACGTTGGCGACGACGTCGGCGGTCTGGTAGCGGCTCTGCGGATTGAGGTTGACGGTGGTGCCGAACAGGTTGCCGGAGTTCGGGATCACCGGCCCCTCGGGCAGGGTGCCGACGTAATCGAGCACCGAATGCGCGGCCCGGAAGCGGTTGCTGAGGGTGATGTCCTCCGTCGGGCTCCATTCGGCCGTCAGCGTGCCGGTGTCCTGCTGGGTGCGCTGGAAGTCGCGGTTGACGAACCCGTAATACGTGTTGCGCGGGACGATGGTCTCGGTGAACGGGCGCCGGTTCAGCACGTTGAACGGCACGCCGAAATCGGGCAGCCCGTTCAGGTCGGTGTGGAAGTAGTTCGCCGTGAACTTGAGGGTATCGGTGGGCTTCAGCGTCATGGCCACGGCCGCACCGGCGCGATCGTCGAACACGTAGTTGCGGCCGGCGACGTTGGCTTCCTGGAACAGGCCGTTGACGCGGATGGCGAAGGCCGGGCTGATCACCTGGTTGACGTCGACGGTGACGCGCTTGGTGTTGTCGCTGCCGATTTGGCCGTCGGTCTTGTAGAAGTCCTGGAACCCGGCCTGCTTGGTGACGATGTTGACCGCGCCGCCCGCGGTGCCGCGACCGGCGAAGGACGAGGCCGGCCCGCGCAGGATCTCGACCTGCTCGGTGAAGAAGTTCTCTCGGATGCTCACCGACGGATCGCGGATGCCGTCGACGAAGACGTCGTTGCGCGCATCGAAGCCGCGGATGAAGAACCGGTCGCCGAAGGCGTTGCCGCCCTCGCCCGTGCCGAGGGTGACGCCGGCGGTGCTGCGGGCGATCTCGCGAAAACTCGTGGCGTTCTTGTCGGCCAGGATCTCCTTCGTCAGCACCGTCACGGTCTTCGGCGTGTTGAGCAGCGGCTCGGTGAACCGGTTCGAGGCCAGGCGATCGGCCTTGTAGGGGGCGGCCGGATCTCCGTACGGATTCCCGTCCGCCGCCCGGGCGAAGGTCGGCAGGCCGGTGCCCGCGGCGCTGGCGGCGGCGGGGGCGGCGACGGG
>NZ_VRUZ01000097.1:0-15264 GCF_008039485.1 Methylobacterium sp. WL69
GGCGGGGACGACACCGGGGACGGGCGCGAGATTGCCGCGATCCTCAACGGTGAGGCCGAGGGCGACGAGGACCGGGCCGAGACCGGCCGCGCGGTAGGCGCTCGGTCCCATGTCGCAGCCCAGGCGCCGCGTGCCGGCCTGCACGGGCGCGCCGATGAGAATACAGCGTCGGGGATCCATGACACTCTCCGGTCTCCGCCTCGTGGCCCGGCCTTAACGGCCGCCGACGGCAATTCGAAGACGCCGGATCGAGAGACCCGTGTCAAAGGGGCACCGGACATCCTCCGCCGGGCCGCCCCGACGGCCCTGGCAATCCCCCGCCCGGGGGCGCAAACGAGGCAGAGGGAGCCTTCGTCATGACCGATGCCAGAACGACCGCCGCCAGGAATGCCGAAGCCGACGGCCTGGACACCACGATCCTGGTCCTCAACGGACCCAACCTGAACCTCCTCGGGCGGCGCCAGCCCGAGATCTACGGCTCGGAAACCCTGGCGGACGTGGAAGCGCGCTGTCGCGCCGAGGCCGGGAGTTTCGGCCTCGGCCTCGCCTTCCACCAGAGCAACGCCGAGCACGCGCTCATCGACTGGATCCATGCCTACCGCGTCGGCTCGGCCGGAATCGTCATCAACGCGGGCGCCTACACCCACACCTCCATCGCGATCCTCGACGCGCTCAACACCTGCGAAGTGCCCATCGTCGAGTGTCACATCTCCAACGTCCACAGGCGCGAAGCCTTCCGGCACCCTTCCTACGTCTCCCTGGCCGCCACCGCCGTGATGGCGGGGTTCGGCACCCACGGCTACGTCCTGGCCGTGCGCCACCTTGCCCACCTGCGTGCCGCCGCCCAGGTGGCAGTCCCGGGCGGGAGCCGTTAGCTGTGGACCCTCAACCGGATATCCCCGCCCGGGCGCGGACGTCCCCGGGGCGGCGGAGCACGCATGCATCTCCTCATCGTCGATGACCATCCGCTGTTCCGCGAGGCCCTCGCCAGCACCCTCGCGCTGGCCTATCCGGAGGCGGTGCTCCACGAGGCGGACGGGATCACCGGCGCCTGCGCCACCCTGGCGCGCGAGGACGCCGTCGCCCTCGTCCTCCTCGATCTGTCGTTGCAGGGGGTCCAGGGCTTCGACGGCCTCGTCACCATCCGGACGCGGTTCGCGCGCGTGCCGATCCTCGTGGTCTCCGGCCTCGACGACCCGCGCATCATGCGCGAGGCCATCCACCACGGCGCCGCCGGCTTCGTACCCAAGGCCGTGGACCGCGCAACCCTGACGCGGGCCATCGCGGACGTCCTCGAAGGAGGCTTGTTCCTGCCCGCCGCCCTGGCGGAGGCCGCCGACCCGGGCCAAACGCAGCTCGCCGAGCGCCTGGCCCGGCTCACGCCCCAGCAGATGCGGGTGTTGGGAATGATCCGCCAGGGCAGGCTCAACAAGCAGATCGCCCACGAACTTCAGGTCGGCGAATCAACCGTGAAGGCGCACGTCACCGAAATCCTGCGCAAGCTCGAGGTCGGCAACCGCACCCAGATCGTCATCCGGACGGCCGGACTCGACTTCGATCACATCCAGATGCGGTCGTGAGCTTCGGCGGCCCCGCTCTTCGCGAGACGGCCGCGCCTCATTTGCCCTCCAGACGCGCCAGACGGCGTCCGAGCTCGAACAGGAGCATGTCGGCGAGGGTGTGCAGGAGCGGATCGGTGATCCGACCCACGGCCTCGCGCAGGTCGATGGAGTGATCGATGGCGCGATGGACGAGATCGATCTCGGGAAGTCCCCGATCGGCAGCCCCTCGATCATCGGGGCCCTGATCGGCGGGTTCTTGGGTGACGGTCGGCATCGCATTACTCTGACAACGGGCGGGAAAGGAGGTCGTGGCGATCCGCTCACGGCGCGATCCGCTCACGGCATGGGGCGGTGGGGCTGATCGGCGGGCGGGCGCGGACCATCGGCGGCATCGATCGGCAACACCGGTCCGGACAGGCCGAACACCCGCCGACAGGTGGCGACGGTCTCCGGCGTCAGGCGGGCGTAGATCGGCAGCAGGAGCGAATCACCGTAGGCGCAGGGCAGGGCGAGGGGTTCGACGTCCCAGCCCATGTCCATCAGGCGGGTGACGAGCACCGGGTGCGTCTGGACCAGAAGCCCGTCGAGGCCAAAACGCGCGGCGACCTCCGCCACGGCGGTGAAGGAGGCCCCCGAGACGGCGTCGACACCTTTGGCGCTCTCGCGCTTGCTCGGCGCCACGGCGCAGCGCGTCCATTCGTAGATGCGCGGCCCCGACGGCGCGGGCGCGCCCTTGAGGAGTTCCGGGTAGAGGTGAGTCTGCAGGTGCGGGCGGGTCGTCGGCAGCAGGCGCGAGTAGGAGACGATGGCCCCGTCCTGTTGACCGACCAAGTCCCGCTGACCGACCAAGTCCTGTTGACCGACCACATGGAGGCAGTCGGGTCCGTCGAACTGGTCCCGCTCACGGCCGTCGGGCTTGCGGCAGGCTTCCCACTTGAGGTGATCGACGAAGAAATCGTGCCGGAAGCGGTAGACCCGGTCCATGAGGGCGGGGTCCCGCGCCTCGACGTCGCCGCTCAGAACCTTCAACATACCAGATCTCCCTGCAACGGGGGGAGTTCTGGCCAAGCTTGGAGCCCTCAGGCATCCGTAGATCTACGGAGGATCGGAGGGGCCGGATTCAGTCTATGATGCCGCGCCGGATGGCCTCGGCGACGCTCTGGACACGGCTGGCCGCGTTGAATTTGCGTGCCGCGCAGGCGAGGTGATGCTCCACCGTGCGGGCGGAGATGGAGAGGATCACCGAAGTCTCCCACGCGGTCTTGCCGGCGGCGGCCCATTTGAGGCACTCGACCTCCCGGCCGGTCAGGCCGACGGTGGCGTCGGCCGCATCGTCCTCCGGTGTCCGGCGCGCGATCGCCTTGGCCCGGGACATGGCGTAGATCGCCACGAGGTGCAGGGCGGCGCGCGCATCCTCCGACAGCCGCACCTCGCTCCCGCCGAAGCTGACTCCGGCCTCGCTGCCGTCGAGCTCATGGAAAGGGACGCAGAACCCCTCCGCGAGGCCGTAATCCCGCGCCTCGTTCATCACGGTCAGGCCGCGCCGGTCGCCACGGGTCACCGCCTCCTGCCACAGGAACGGCTCCGTCGTCGCCCGGATGTAGCGGATGACCGGGTCCTGGTGGAGATAGTTCTGTTGCTGGTAGCGCTGGGTCCAGCCCGTCGGCCAGCCCGAGATCATCGAACAGTCGGCCAGACTCTCATTGGGCGAATGCGGCAGGCCGCCGATAAGGAAGGCGTCGTAGCCGAAGATCGCGCCCGTGCGGCGCAGTTCCGCGTAGACGGCCCGCTGGGTTCCCGCCGATCGCAACCGATGGATAATGTCGAACGCGGTCTGACGGACATCGGGCACAAGCGTTACTCGAAAAATTCTCCCAGCGATTGTAACAGGATCGATGGTTTGTGAAAGGTGAAGACGCGCGCGGGTGCCCGTGGCTTCACACCATAGGTTGGCTCGGCCCCGCCAGGGTACCACCGGGCGGGGCGCCACCCGCCGGGCCGGCGGCCCGAGGAAGGTGCGCGCACCGGGGCGACCTCATGCGGCTCGGCGCGCGGCGCCCCGGCCCCGTACCGTCGGCCGGGGCAGGCCGGCGATGAGGCTCACGAGCTGATGGGCGTGGTAGGGCGTGCGGAGGCACGGCGCTCCGGCCACGATGGCGGCGGGCAGGGTGCGGGGCGAGCGCGTGGTGTAGATTACCCCCACGGCGGGATCGAGACAGCGGGCGACGGCCCCCAGGGAGAACCCATCGACCTCGTCGCGCACGTCGGCATCGGTCACCAGCACATCGACCCGGCGCCGGTCGGTCTGGCCCAGCAACAGCGCCTCGACCTCCCCGGCCGTGCGCGCGCTGAGGACGTCGTAGCCGGACGCCTCCAGGCAGCTCGTCGTGATCGACCGGGTCAGCTCGTCGCCGGCCAGCAGGATGACGAGGGGTGGAAGGGACGCGCGAGCCATGGCGGTGATCCTGCCTGTCGGTCCGGATGCGATGCGCAGCCGATCAAGGAACGGTTCTTGGAACGTAGGGTCCGGTCGGTTAACGATCCCTTAAATGACTGATCTTTTCTGACAACCGTCGTAGTATCCACAAATTGCGCGCTGCCTTTAATTTACATCCTCTGCGCACGCGGCAATCACGGGACTGCCCAAGAAAGATGCGAGCCCAAGGCAACCGCGCAAAAACGCTCAGGACTGATGCACCCTGCCGCTTTATGGCGCGCGATACAGGACGGCCCCTCCTGTGAATTCTCTCGGAATGGTGATGGCCGCGTTCGGATCCGCGATGGACGGGCGCGCGGAGACCCCGCGTCGGAACCGGCGCGACCGGGACAACGCCTTGCCGGAAAACGGGTTTCAGACCCGCGAATCACAGATTCGCGCGCCTGTCCGCCGGCCATCCCGCCGGACCCGGGAAACCGATCACGTGGCCGGACGTCCGGATAGGAGAACAGTCTTTTCCGTGCGCGCCGCAAAAAGCCATTTGCTTCCTTTGACGTGCGGCGGCCACGGGCGGATACTGAAATAGATCGATAACGCGGATAAACACCTTACAGTATCCCAGTTCTTTGCCGCAAACCCTGCAGCATCGGCAAAGATCAGCCTCTGTTTTCTTCCTCGCCTCGTGCGCAAGCCGCCAGCGCATGCGTCTCCTTGAATACGGATCATCCCATGACCTCGCGACAGCCCACCGCCACGGACGCGCCGATCCGGTTCGCCTATTGGGTGCCCAACGTCTCGGGCGGCCTCGTCATCAGCAAGATTCCCCAGCGCACGAGCTGGGACGCGCCCTACAACCGGCGCCTGGCGCAGATCGCGGAAGCAGCCGGGTTCGACTACGCCCTGACGCAGATCCGCTTCACCGCCGGCTACGGCGCAGAGTACCAGCATGAGTCCGTGGCCTTCAGCCATGCGCTGCTGGCCGCCACCACGAAGCTCAAGGTCATCGCCGCCCTGCTGCCGGGACCGTGGAACCCGACGCTCGCGGCCAAGCAGATCGCCACCATCAGCCAGCTGAGCGAGGGGCGCATCGCCATCAACGTGGTCTCGGGCTGGTTCTCGGGCGAGTTCCGCGCCATCGGCGAGCCGTGGCTCGACCACGACGAGCGCTACCGGCGCTCGGAGGAATTCATCACGGCGCTCCGTGGGATCTGGACCCAGGACAACTTCACGTTCCGGGGCGATTTCTATCGCTACACGAACTACACCCTGAAGCCGAAGCCCGCCGACCCGCAGCCCGAGATCTTCCAGGGTGGCTCGTCCCGGGCGGCGCGGGACATGGCGGCGCGGGTGTCCGATTGGTACTTCACCAACGGCAATACCCCGGAGGGCATCCGGGCCCAGGTCGACGACATCCAGGAAAAGGCGCGGGCCAACGGCCATTCCGTCAAGGTCGGCGTCAACGCCTTCGTCATCGCCCGCGACACGGAGGAGGAGGCCCGCGCCGTCCTCAAGGAGATCATCGACAACGCCGACCCGGAGGCGGTCAAGGCCTTCGGCCACGAGGCGAAGAACGCCGGCAAGGCCTCGCCGGAAGGGGAGGGGAACTGGGCGAAATCGAGCTTCGAGGATCTCGTCCAGTACAACGACGGCTTCAAGACCAACCTCATCGGCACGCCCGACCAGATCGCCGAGCGCATCGTCGCCCTGAAGGAGGCCGGCGTGGATCTGGCGCTGCTGGCCTTCCTGCACTTCCAGGAGGAGGTCGCGTATTTCGGCGCGCACATCATCCCGCGGGTGCGGGCCCTGGAGGCGGAACGCGGGCGCCGGGCGGAAGCCGCCTGAGCGGCTCGGCCGAACGACTCTGTCAGAATCCTCCGGAGACCATCCATGAACATCGCCATCAGCGCGGGCGCCATCGAGGCCAACCGCGTGCCCCAGGGGGTCCCCGGCCCCGACAAGTTGCCGGAGCCCGCCCACATCATCCGAGACGACGCCGAGGCGCTCCGCGTCGCCCATGCCCTGGCGGGCACGTTCCGCACGGAGGCGGCCGAGCGCGACCGCACCGGGCGCCGGCCCTTCGCCGAACTCGACACGTTCTCTCAAAGTGGCCTGTGGTCGATCAACGTGCCGAAGGCCCATGGCGGGCCGGGCGTGTCCTACCGGACCCTGGCGCGGGTGATCGCCATCGTCTCGGCGGCCGATCCGTCCATCGGGCAGATCGCCCAGAACCACCTCGGCATCGTGGCCGCCATCGACACCGTATCGGACGAGGCGCAGAAGGCTCTGCTGTTCGGCAAGGTTCTGGCGGGCACCCGCTTCGGCAACGCCTTCTCCGAGAGCGGCACTCCGCGGGCCGCCGACTTCAAGACCCACTTCGTCGATCAGGGCGACCACGTCATCGTCCACGGCCGCAAGTTCTACGCGACGGGGGCGTTGCTCGCCCACCTCGTGCCCATCGTCGCCATCGATGACCAGGGCCGGCCCTGGTACGCCATCGCCGAGCGCAACGCGCCGGGCCTGTCCGTCATCGACGACTGGTCGAGCTTCGGCCAGCGCACCACGGCGAGCGGCACGGTGATCCTCGACGGCGTCCGGGTGGAGAAGAGCCACCTCGTGCCGTCGTGGAAGGGCTACGAGCGTCCGAGCGCCAACGGGGCGATCTTCCAGGTCATTCAGGCCTCTGTGGATGCGGGCATCGCCCGCGAGGCGCTGGCCGAAACCGTGGCGTTCGTGCGCACGAAGTCGCGCCCCTGGATCGACAGCGGCCTGGAGCGGGCCTCGGACGATCCCCATACCATCTCGATCGTCGGCGACCTCACCATCCGCCTGCACGCGGCGGAAGCCCTCCTCGACCGGGCCGGCCTCGCCCTCGACGCAGCGGTGGCCGCTCCCGACGCCGAAAGCGTCGCGGCAGCCCAGCTCGCGGTGGCGGAGGCGAAGGTCCTCACCACGGAAGTGGCGCTCGCGACCACCAACACCCTCTTCGAACTCGCCGGCACCCGCTCGACCCTCGACGAGCACAACCTCGACCGGCACTGGCGCAACGCCCGCACGCACACGCTCCACGACCCCGTGCGTTGGAAATACGCCATCGTCGGCAACCACGCCCTCAACGGGGTCAACCCGCCTTTCCACGCCTGGAGTTGAAGCCCCGGACGTCGCCGGACCGGATGGGCGGTGCGGCGGCGCCCGCAGCCCGCCGGGCGACGCGCATGGCAGTGTCACGGCGCGGGAGCTGGGGCCACGTTGAACGCGTCGTCACGGCTTTCGCCGCGCATCGTCGGCGACCCGAGATCGTTTTCAGGATTTCAGCCCGGGGATACCGAGACCGCCAAGACCCTGGTGGGTGCCGCCGTCATCGTCGCCGTTTCCGCCTGCTCCCGCGTCACCGTAGCGTCGCCCGCCCGCGCGACGCCGCGGGACCTGCGCATCCTGTCGCCGGGCACGGAGACGCGCGGCCCATCCCGCCGATCGCGTAACGATTCGCCCGCCTGTGCAGGACACGTTTTACCGTAAAAGACACCGTCGGCGACTGGCGAATACGCTGGCGTGTTCCATGTTCACGGGGATGAATTTCATCGTCCCCGACCGCATTGAGACTGGCTCCCGAATCCGTGCCGCCGCCCGGTCCGTCGCGCGCCTCGCCGCCGAGCGGGCGGACGCCCTCGACCGCACCGACGGGTTTCCCGAGCACGACATCGTCCATTGCCACGAGGCCGGCCTGCTGGCGGCCCCCCTTCCTGTGGCGCTCGGCGGGTCCGGCCTCGATACGCCGGCCCTCGCCCCCGTGCTGCTCGACGTGCTGGCGGAGGTCGGCCGCGGCAGCCTCGCCCTCGGGCGGCTCTACGAAGGCCACGTCAACGCTCTGTCGCTGATCCTGCGCTATGCGTCCGGGCCCGTGCTCGAACGTCTCGTGGCCGATATCCGCGCCGGGCACCTGTTCGGGGTGTGGAACACCCAGCCCCAGTCCGGCGGCCTCGACCTCGATCCCGATGGAACCGGCCGGCTCGCGGGCGTGAAGTCCTTCGCCTCGGGTGCCGGATCGGTGACGCGTCCCCTCGTCACCGCGCGCCGGCCCGATGGGCGCCAGCAGATGCTCGTCGTCACCCTCGAGCCCGGCACGCGGGCCGACCTATCGTCGTGGTGCGCCCACGGCATGCGCGCCTCGACTTCGGGGGTGCTCGATTTCACCGGCCTGTCCGTGGATGCCCAGGCGGCCGTGGGGGAGGCCGACGATTACTTCCGCGAGCCGCACTTCTCCGCCGGCGCGTGGCGCTTCACCGCCGTACAGCTCGGCGGGATCGAGGCGGTGTTCGACAGCCTGCGGGCGCACCTCGTCGCCACCGGGCGCGGCGGTGACCCGCATCAGGCGGCACGCCTCGGCGAGGCGGCCATCGCCGTGGAGACGGCGCGGCTGTTCGTCGGCCGCGCCGCCGCCATAGCGGCCGATCCCGATGCGGAACCGGCGCGGGTGATCGCCTACGTCAACCTCACCCGCCTCGCCGTGGAGCGGGCCGGCCTCGACGTGCTGGAGCGCGCGCAACGCTCCGTGGGGCTCGCCGGCTTCCTGCAGACGCACCCCCTGGAGCGGCTCATGCGCGATCTCGCCACCTACCTGCGCCAGCCCGGACCCGATCGCGCCCTGACGCATGCGGCGGCCCACGTCCTCGCCGATGACCGACCGGCCGATGCCCTCTGGCGCGATCACCGCGACGAAGGCACATTGGACAGGAGCCCCGTCGACCGCCAACCCGATTGCGCCGCATGACCCGGTCCACCGCCTCGCTCCCGCCCGATTACTTCGAGGGCATCTATGCCGGGAATCCGGACCCCTGGGGGTTCACCACCAGCGCCTACGAGGCGGCGAAATACGACGCCACCCTGGCGGCGCTCTCGCGGGAGACCTACGGCGAGGCCCTTGAGGTGGGCTGCTCCATCGGCGTCCTGACAAGGCGGCTGGCGGAGCGCTGCACCCGGCTCCTCTCCCTCGACGTGGCCGAGACCGCCCTCGACGCGGCCCGGGCGCGCTGCGCCGGCAGCCCGCACGTCGCGTTCCTGCGCGCGGCGGTGCCCGACGAATGGCCGCCCGGCCGGTTCGACCTCATCCTTGTGTCGGAGGTGCTGTACTTCTTCACCCGCGCCGACCTCGCCCGCCTCGCCGGACACATGGTTCAGGCGGTGAAGCCCGGCGCCGAGATCGTCCTCGTCCACTGGACCGGCGAAACGAATTATCCGCTGAGCGGGGACGACGCCGTCGAGGCCCTCATCGCCGGGACGGCGGGCACCCTGGAGCCATGCCGGCAGACCCGCACGGAGCGCTACCGCCTCGACGTGCTGCGCGCTGTGGATTCATGACCGGCCGGGTGCCACGGCAGACGGTGTTCCGGCACCGCGCCTTCGTGCGCCTGACCCATTGGGTGAACACGGCCGCGTTCGGGGCGCTCCTCGTCAGCGGCGTCGCCATCCTGCTCGCCCTGCCACGCCTGTTCTGGGGCGAGACCGGGGCCAACGACGCCCCCGCCGCCCTCGTGCTGCCCCTGCCGGTGAACCTCGAACAGACCGGCTGGGGCCGCAACCTGCACTTCCTCGCCGCTTGGATCCTCGTCCTCAACGGCGGCCTCTACCTCCTCGTCTCGCTCGTCGGCGGCCACCTGCGCCGCAACCTCCTACCGGACCGGGACCAGCTGGCGCCCGGCCATCTCGCCCGGGAGATCGCCGATCATGCCCGCCTGCGGTCACCCGTGGGACGCGAGGCCCTGCGCTACAACGCCCTGCAGAAACTCGCCTATCTCGCCGTGATCCTGGGACTGTTCCCCCTGATGGTGCTGACCGGGCTGACCATGTCGCCCGGCGTCACGGCGGCGTTTCCCGAACTCTTCACCCTGTTCGGCGGCCGGCAATCGGCCCGCACCCTGCACTTCGTCTTCGCTAGCCTGCTGGTCCTGTTCCTCCTGGTCCATGTCGGCCAAGTCTTCGTCGGCGGGGCCGTCAACCTCACGCGCGCGATGATCACCGGGCGCCTCGCCGTTCCGTCCGAATCGCCGGCCTCCCGGGAGACACCCGATGCGTGACCTGTCGCGCCGCCGCCTCCTCACGGGCTCGGGGGCGCTCCTCGGGGCCGGCCTCGTCAGCGGGTGCGACGCGCCGGCCCTGTCGCATCTGGCCACCCCCTACGACTGGAGCAACGGTCTCACCTTCGCGGTCCAGCGCTGGCTGCTCAGACACCAGCCCCTGGTGCGCGAGTTCGACCGCAGCCGGATCTCGACGGTGTTCCCGACCATCAACACCACCGATCCCGATGACCCCGCCTACAAGCGCTCGAAGGGGGTTGAGTTCGCCGACTGGAAGCTGCCGGTCACCGGCCTCGTCGAGCGGCCCGGCGCGTTCTCGCTCACCGAACTCAAGGCGATGCCATCGCGCACCCAGGTGACCCTGCATTCCTGCGAGCAGGGCTGGTCGGCCATCGGCGAGTGGACCGGCGTGCCGCTCGCCCACCTCCTCGCCCATGTCGGGCTCAAACCCCAGGCGCGCTTCATCGTCATCCGCAGCGTCGATGGCTGGTGGGACAGCTACGACTTGTTCGACGCGCTCCACCCCCAGACCATCCTCGCCTACGGCATGAACGGGGGGGATCTGCCGGTGAAGCACGGCGCCCCGTTGCGCCTGCGGGTCGAGCGCCAGCTCGGCTACAAGAGCCTGAAATACATCGCCGCCATCGAGGCGGCCGAGCGCGTCGACGGCTACGGCAAGGGCCGCGGCAGCATGGTCGCCGAACTCGGCTTCCCCTGGTACGCCGGTATCTGATCAGCCGGCCAGGGCGAGGCCGGCGAGGGCCGTGAGCCCGACGACGATCCAGGGCGCGACGCCGCCCACCGTCAGCAGCACGAAGGCGGTGGCCGCTACGGCGACGTCGCGGGCATTGCCGATGGCCCCCGTCCAGACCGGATCGTAAAGGGCGGCGGCGAGCAGCCCGACCACGGCGGCGTTGCCGCCGCGCAGGGCCGCCTGGGCCAGGGGCTTCTTGCGGAGTTCGTCCCAGAACGGCAGGGCGCCGGTGACGAGGAGGAGGCCGGGCAGGAAGATCGCCGCGAGCGCCAGGCCGGCGCCGAAGAGGCCGTTCGGCGGCGGCGTCAGGATGGCGCCGAGATAGGCCGCGAAGGTGAAGAGCGGCCCCGGCACCGCCTGCGCCGCGCCGTAGCCGGCGAGGAACGCGGCGGCACCGATCCAGCCCGGATCGACGGTGCCGGCCCGCAGGAGCGGCAGCACCACGTGGCCGCCGCCGAAGACGAGGGCACCGGCCCGGTAGAACGCATCGACCACGGCGATCCCCTGCGAGGGCAGCCAGACGGCCAGGATCGGCAGGCCGGCCAGCAGTCCGAAGAACAGCGCCAGCGCCACGACCCCCGTGCGCCGGGACAGGGGAACGGCGAGGTACCCGACAGGGGCGGGGGCCGCCCCCCGGCACAGGGCGAGGCCGGCGACGGCGCCGACCCCGATCGCACCGACTTGGCCGAGGGATGTGGGCGCGAGCACCGCGAGCCAGAGGGCGCCGAGCGCGATCCCGGCGCGGGTCGGGTCCGGCGCCAGGGTCCGGGCCATGCCCCACACGGCCTGGGCCACCACCGCCACGGCCACGAGCTTAAGGCCGTGGAGGAGGCCCGACAGGATCGGCCCGCCCGATCCGGCGCCGTAGGCGATGCCGACGAGGATGAGGGCGGAGGGCAGGGTGAAGCCGGCAAAGGCCGCGAGACCGCCCCACAGGCTCCCGGCACGCAAGGTTCCCAGCGCGAACCCGACCTGGCTCGAGGCGGGACCGGGGAGGAACTGGCACAGGGCGACGAGGTCGGCGTAGCCCGCCTCGTCGATCCAGCGCCGCCGCGCCACGAACGCCTCGCGAAAGTACCCGAGATGGGCGACGGGGCCGCCGAAGGCCGTGAGGCCGAGCTTCAGGAAGGCCAGAAAGACCTCGCGGATGGTGCCCGCTACCGGCTCAGGCAAGCCCTCCGGCCTCCACGATGAAGCGGGCGACGGTGTCGGCGCCGTGGCCGTCGCGGAGCGAGGCGAACACGTAGGGGCGCTGGCCCCGCATCCGCTTGGTGTCGGCCTCCATCACGCCGAGGTCGGCGCCGACGAGGGGCGCGAGGTCGGTCTTGTTGACGATGAGGAGATCGGAGCGGGTGATGCCGGGGCCGCCCTTGCGGGGGATCTTCTCGCCGCCGGCGACATCGATGACGTAGAGGGTGAGGTCGGCGAGCTCCGGCGAGAAGGTGGCGGCGAGGTTGTCGCCTCCGGATTCGATGAGGATCAGGTCGAGCTTCGGGAACCGCCGGCGCATCTCGGCCACGGCCGCGAGGTTGATGGACGCGTCCTCGCGGATCGCCGTGTGCGGGCAGCCGCCGGTCTCGACGCCCATGATCCGCTCCTCCGGCAGGGCGCCCGCCACGGTGAGGATGCGGGCATCCTCCTTCGTATAGATGTCGTTGGTGATGGCGCAGATCTCGTAGACATCGCGGAACCGCTTGCAGAGCTGCTCCATCAGGGCGGTCTTGCCGGAGCCGACGGGGCCGCCGATGCCGACGCGAAGCGGGCCGTTGGGAGAGGTCATGGGGTCGGTCTCACGAGCGGAAGATGCGGGAGTACTGGGTCTCGTGCCGGAACGAGCCGAGATCGAGGCGCAGCGTCGCGCTGCCGAGGTCGTCGAGGCCGAGGTCCGGAACGGCGGCCGCGAGCGCCACCACGCGCGGGGTCAGGGACGCGATCACCCGGGTGCCGGCGCTCTGCCCGATGGGTGCGCAGCGTAGGGCCGCCGAGACGAGGTTCTGCAGGAAGGCGAGGCCGAAGGCCGCGAGGGTCGGGGGCAGTGCCATGCCGTGGGCGCCGGCCGCGAGGCCGACCATTACGGGATAAGCCACCGGGCCGGGCAGGGCTTCGGCAAGGCGGGCGAGGGCAGGGGCGGGCCAAGCCGCCAGGGTGGCGTCGAGGAAGCTGCGACCCTGCTGGCTCGCCTCCAGGTGAAGTTCTCGCGATGAGGCCAGCGCCAGGGCGAGGTCGTTGAGATCGGCAAGCCCTTGCGCGTCCCCCGCAAGGGCAGCGGCATGGGCGTGCGCGGCGAGAATGAGGTCGTTGCGGCCCGATCCCAGTTCGAGCACGTCGGCGAGCCATTCGCCGAGGGAGGCCTCCCCGAACACCTCGCCGGATTCAACCGCCGCTTCGAGTCCGTGCGAATAGGCATAGGCCCCCACGGGATAGCCCGGCGACAGCCACGCCATCAGGCGCAGGGCCTCAATCATGGGAGTGGGAAGGGGCGTGCGGATGCGCGTGATCGTGATCGTGATCGTGGTGATGCCCGTGGTGGTGATGGCCGGCGGCCTCGCCCGCATAGGCGCCGCCCTCGGGGCGGAACGGGCGCTCCACCGCCTCGGCGGTGCCGCCTAAGCCCCGCACCATCTCGGCGAGGACGTGGTCGTAGGCGATGTAGACCGCATCCGGCGCGATCTCGGCCGGGATGTGCCGGTTGCCGATATGCCAGATCAGCCGCTTGAGGGCATGGTCGTCGGCGGCCCGAATCGCCAGCAGCCGCTCCGGCGCGGCCTCGACCCAGACGAGGCGCCCGTCCTGAAGCACGAGGGCGTCGCCGTCGTCGAGCACCGTCGGTTCGGCGAGATCGAGGAGGAACGCCACCCCGCCCACCCCCCGCATGGCCATGCGGCGGCGATGGCGGTCGCCGTGGTCGAGGACGATGCGGTCGACGATCTCGCCCGCGAGGGCGTCACGGCGCAGGACGTGGGTGGCGCGGATCATGGAAGGGGCAACCGGGGGGGGACGGAGACGTCCTCAGGGAAAACCGCATCAGGTGACGTCCGGGGCCATCGGACCGGGACAGAACCCCTCATCGAGGATCTGCGCCATGGCATAAGGACAGTTTTCCGGAAACGTCCCCTCGGAGAGACCGGTCTCGTCCGCGACCCGCACGCGGGCGAGGCGATAAGTCTTGGGGAGCACGGCGTCGGGCCAGGATTTCAGGCTCGGACTGACGTCGACAAGGCCGTCGATCTGGAGACGCTGTTCGACGATGGAGGCGCGCCAGCCATACTTGCGTTTCTCCGGCTGGAACTCCCATTTCAGGAGATGCTGCAGCAGGATCGCCAGCCGATTCCGAATCTCGGATTTCTGCGATCCGCCCACGCTCTCGATCTCTTCGGCCAGATGGTGCCAGTCGATGTCCCGCCGCCGGCCCGTTCGGAGCAGGGCGGCCTGAGCCTGCGTCCAAAGGTACAGATCGGTGTCGTAGAGATCTGGCTCGGGAAGAGTCCGGCCCGGGGGTGGGCTCAGGGCAACTTTGGACATGGGGCCTCCGCTGGCATCGCCGCCATCCTACCTCAAAACAGGAAGTACCGCTGCGCCATGGGCAGCACCTCGGCCGGCTCGCACACCAGCAGTTCCCCGTCGGCGCGGACATCGTAGGTCTCGGAATCGACCTCGATGTTCGGCGTGGCGTCGTTGAGGATCATGCTCTTCTTCGAGATGCCGCCGCGCACGTTCTCGACGGCCACCAGCCGCTTCTGCACCCCGAGCCGCTCGCCCAAGCCGTCCTCGATGGCGGCCTTCGACACGAAGGTGAGGGCGGTGGCGAACGGCGAACGGCCGATGGCCCCGAACATCGGGCGGTAATGCACCGGCTGCGGCGTCGGGATCGAGGCGTTGGGGTCGCCCATGGGCGCCGTGGCGATCATGCCGCCCTTGATCACGAGGTCGGGCTTCACCCCGAAGAAGGCGGGCGTCCACAGCACCAGGTCGGCGAGCTTGCCGGGCTCCACCGAGCCGACATGGGCCGAGACGCCGTGGGCGATGGCCGGGTTGATAGTGTATTTCGCGATGTAGCGGCGCGCCCGCAGGTTGTCGTGGCCTGATGCGTCGCCGGGGAGCGCCCCACGCTGGCGCTTCATCTTGTCCGCCGTCTGCCAGGTGCGCATGACCACCTCGCCGACCCGACCCATGGCCTGGCTGTCCGACGACATCATCGAGAGGGCGCCGATGTCGTGCAGGATGTCCTCGGCCGCGATGGTTTCGCGGCGGATGCGGCTCTCGGCGAAGGCGAGATCCTCGGGGATCGCCGGATCGAGGTGGTGGCAGACCATGAGCATGTCGAGATGCTCGTCGATGGTGTTCTTCGTGTAGGGCCGCGTGGGATTGGTCGACGACGGAAGGACGTTAGGCAGTCCCGCCACCTTGATGATGTCGTCGGACAGCCAGGCCATGGGTCGG
>NZ_VRUZ01000098.1:0-14881 GCF_008039485.1 Methylobacterium sp. WL69
GGAGACCTCCGACCCGCAGCCCCCGTCTGAGATCTCCGACCCGCAGCCCCCGTCGGAGGCCTCCGACCCACCGCCCCAGATCGAAGGCTTCATCGACATCCTCGACGACGAGCGGATCGTCGGATGGGCATGGGATCCCGCGATGCCCGAGCGCCGGGTCGTGATCGAGGTCGCGTGCGGGGAGCGGCGCGCGCGCGCGGTCGCCGATCGCGACCGGGCGGACCTGCGGGTGGCCGGCAAGGGCGACGGGTGCCACGGTTTCGAGGTCTGCTTCGATCTGCGCGGGATCGGCCCCGTCGAGGTCCGCGATGCCGCATCCGGCGCAATACTCCCGGGCTCGCCCCTCTGCTTCGACCCGCTGCATCTCCTCGGCCTGCCGGGCAACCGGGGCGCGCGCGCGCTCCTGCGGGCGGAGGCGGAGCACGCGCGTCTCGCCCTCGGTGAGCCGGACGAAGGGGCCGAGCCGGTCCGGCCCGGCTATGCGACGCGCGCCCGCCTGGAGACGCTCCTCGCGACGGACGCGTCGGAGTACGAGCCGGTCCATCTCGTCACCCGCTACCTCGCCTACCGAGCCGAGCTCGCGCATCGCCCCGTTCCGCCCGGCGATCCGGCGGGGTCCCTGGCCGCCCTGCAGCGCTACCTCGCGGCAGAGGGCCATCGCCCGGGCGGCCTGCCCCTCTCGCCCCCGCAGATCGCGTTCCTCAACGCCCCGATGCCGCGCTTTGGACTCGCGCCGGAAGTGAGCGTGGCGGCCTACAACGCCATCGTCGAGGCGAGGCCGGAGGCGAGCGATTTCGCCGACCCGGCGGCCCTGCGCGAGGCCCTGTTCTGGTGGTGCACCGAGGGCGCGCCGGCCCTCGCGCCGGACGGCTCGCTCATCACCGAAGCACAGGTCCGCCTCCTGACGCGGGGCGCGACACCGAATGCCTCCTACCCCCTCAACGACTTCCTGCGCACCTATCTCAGCCGCGACCCCGCCCTCGCGCCGGTCACGGGCGGGGGCATGCTGGAACGGGCCCTCGCCCTCTGCATCCTGATCCTGCGCTGCGCACGCGCACCCGCCCTCGCGCGATTCCTGCCCGCCGCCGCGGTCGCCGAGATCCTGGCTCCGGCCGGGACGGACGCGGGCTCGCGGTTCGAGGCGCTCCTCGCCCTGGCCCTCGAGGGCGGACCGGAGCCGGCGCAGGCCCTCAGTCGACAGCTCACCGAGAGCCTCGCGGCCCAGGGCCTCGCGCTCGCGAGTGCCCGCCCGCCCGCCGGGCATCCGGGCACCGCACCGGCGCTCGCGCGCGATCCTCGAATCAGCTGGGGGCTCGAGTCGGGCATCGCCGTGATCGGTCCGGTGCGCGCGGCCTCCGGCATCGGGCAGGCCACCCGCCAGTCCCTCGCGGCCCTCAGGGCCGCGGGCCGGCACCCCGCCATCCTCGACTACCGGGGGGATTTCCCCTCACCGCTCGGGGGGCCGGACATGGCCACGCCGGAGCTGCGCCGGCCGCGGACGATCAACCTCGTCCACCTCAATGCGGATACGCTGCCGCTCGCCCTCGCCGAGATCGATGCCCGTGTGTTCGCGCGCTCCTACAACATCGGCTACGTCTTCTGGGAGCTCGACCAGGTGCCCCGCGCCCATCGGCTGGGGCTCGACCTCCTCGACGAGGTCTGGGTCGCTTCGGCGTACAACCGGGCGATCTACGAGGGCGCCTGCGACGTGCCGGTTCACGATGTCGGCCTGGCGGTGGAGCCCCTCCCCGAGACGATCCCGGGCTCGCGGGCCGCATATGGACTGCCCGAAACCGGCTTCGTCTATCTGGCGACCTTCGACGCCTTCTCGTTCATCGAGCGCAAGAACCCGCTCGGGCTCGTCCGGGCCTTCCTGGCGGCCTTCCCGAAGGGCTCGCCGGAGCCAGTCCATCTCGTCCTCAAGACCCAGAACCGAACGAGTGTCGATGATCCCCATCAGGTCGGGCTGTGGCGGACGATCGATGCCCTGATCGCACGGGATCCGCGCATCCGGATCATCGATCGGACTCTGCCCTACATCGATCTCCTGGGCCTCAAGCAGGCCTGCGACGCCTACGTCTCGCTGCACCGCTCGGAGGGCCTCGGCATCGGGATGATCGAGGCGATGCAGCTCAAGCGCCCCGTGATCGCGACGGCCTATTCGGGCAATCTCGCGTTCTGCACGCCCGAGACGGCGTTCCTCGTCGACTACACCCTCGTGCCGGTTCGGCCGGAGGCCTACATCGCGGTGGAGCCCGGCAGCCGCTGGGCCGAGCCGTCACTGCCCTCGGCCGCGGCGGCCATGCGGGCGGTCTACGAGAACCCGGCGGAGGCGCAGGCGCGCGCGGAAGCGGCGGCGCAGCAGGTCGCCAGGGCGTTCAGCCCGGCCGCCATCGGCCGGCGCTACGCGGCCCGGCTCGACGCCATCGAGGCGCAGCTCGGTGCGTAGTGCGGGCCGCCGCGACGGTCGATCGCGCCATAAACGGAAAACCCCGCCCGTCGCAGGGCGGTCCCGTCGCGTTCCGAGAAGGTCGAGCCGGCCTGAGCGGGTCGTGCGAGGCCTCGTTCGCCGCCGCCCCGGCACCGTCCGCATCATCCTGTGTCCCCGCCGTGGCTGACAGGCTGCATCACAACGCTTAGATGGTCGCTCTCTCCAGCCCAAGCGCCGAGGGGCCAAGGGTACCCGATGACAAAACCTTCCTTTCAGCCCGGCAGCGAGCTTTACGCCGAGCAGACGGTCTATGGGCAGATCGGCCCGCTCCAGGTGGTCCGGCTCGTCCGCAGCGATCTCAGCCTCGCCCTGACCCACGTCGTCGTCCTGGGCCATCCCAGCCTGGGGCCGACCTTCATCGCGGGTTTCCCCGATACCGAGGAGGGGATCGGCCTGGCCGATCAGGTCGGCCAAGCCGCCGTCCACGCACTCCGGATCGCGGCGACCCCGGTGTCCTGATCGTGGCCGGTGCCGGGCTCACGGGCGCCGCACGGCCATGATCCCCGACCGCCGCGCAGCCTCGTCCCCGCCATCGGCCCCTCGACGCCGCCGGCGCGGGGGCGGACCCGTCCGGCAGCCCACCTTCAACGCGGAGACGCCCTCAATGCCCGATTCGACGCCCTGCCTCATCCGCCCCGTGATCCTGTGCGGCGGTTCGGGCACGCGGCTGTGGCCGGCCTCGCGGGAGAGCATGCCCAAGCAATTTGCCCGCCTCGTCGATCCGGAGCAGTCCACCTTCCAGGCGACCGCCCGGCGCGTGGACGAGCCCGGCCTGTTCGCGCGCGCCACCGTGATCGCGGCGGCCGAGTCCCGCTTCATCGTGGCCGAGCAACTCGTGCAGGCCGGCCTGTCCGCCGACATCGTGCTGGAGCCGACGGCGCGCGACTCGGCCGCCGCCGTGGCGGTCGCCGCGCTCCACGCCGCTCGGACGGACCCGCAGGCGATCGTGCTGATCATGGCCGCCGACCACGTCATCGGCGACACCGAAGCCTTCCGCCGGGCGGTCGCCGCTGCGGCCGCCGGCGCGCGCGCCGGTTACACGATGACCCTCGGCATCGAACCGACACGGCCCGCCACCGATTACGGCTACATTCGCCGCGGCGCTCCCCTGAGCGAGGCCGAGGGCGGGGGCGACGGCGCCTGCGCCGTCGAGCGCTTCGTCGAGAAGCCCGACGCGGCCGGGGCCCAGCGGCTCATCGCGGATGGCGCCCTGTGGAATTCCGGCTACTTCCTGTTCCGGGCCGACGTGATGCTGACGGAACTCGAGACCTTCGCCCCCGAGGTCTTGGCGGGCGCCCGCGCAGCGCTCGAAGCGGCCGTGACCGACCTCGACTTCGTCCGCCTCGACGCCGCGTCTTTCGGGCAGACGCCGAAGATCTCCATCGACTACGCGGTGATGGAGCGCACGACCCGGGCCGCCGTGCTGCCGGTCTCGTTCCCCTGGTCGGATGTCGGGACCTGGGACGCGGTCTGGGGCGTCCTCGAGCACGATACGGAGGGCAACGCCCTGCGGGGCCGGGTCGAGCTGATCGGGACGCGGAACAGCCTCGTGCACAGCGAGGGCGAGGGGCTGACGACCGTGGTCGGCCTGGAGGACGTCGTGGTCGTGACCACGCGGGACGCGGTGCTGGTGGCCTCCAAGGCGCAGTCCGGTCGGGTGAAGGAACTCGTCGGTCAGCTGCGCGCCCGGGCGCATCCCGAGGCGGACGCGCATCTGCGCATGTACCGGCCCTGGGGCTGGTACCAGCGCATCGACGTCGGCGCGCGCTTCCAGGTGAAGCGGATCATGGTGACGCCGGGCGGGCGGCTCTCGTTGCAGAAGCACTATCACCGGGCCGAGCATTGGGTGGTGGTGAAGGGCACGGCCGAGGTGACGGTCGACGAGCGCGTCGTGCTGGTGCACGAGAACGAAGCCGTCTACCTGCCCATCGGTTCGATGCACCGCCTGGCCAACCCCGGCAGAATTCCCCTGGAGCTCATCGAAGTGCAGGTCGGCTCCTACACGGGAGAGGACGATATCATTCGCGTCGAGGACATCTACGGACGCTGAGCGTCCCGCATCAGACGCCCGTTGCACCGTCGGGCCCGGGGCGAGGACCGACGGTGACCGGATAGCCCTCCAAGGCCGGACCGACGCGGTTGCGGGCGCTCCCCACCTTGCCGGATGGTGGGACTTCGCGGGAGACCCGTCCGGATGAGTGGCGCGGATCGTATCGAACCCGGCCCCCCACGGAGGGAGCGCCTTCAGGCGACGTTGCGTGCCCGCGCGTCGGCCAGTACGGAGGCCAGGGTTTCGGACCACGGCACCTGCGGGGCCCAGCCGGTCGCCGCGTGGATGCGACGGCCGTCGCCCAGGGCCACCGGGATCTCCGAGGGCCGCATGCGGGTGGGATCGACCACGACCTCGAACGGGACGCGCGCCAGCCGCGTCAGATCCTCCAGCACGCTCGCGATCGCGTGGGGACGGCCCGAGGCGACATTCAGCACCGTGCCGGAGGCGAGTTCCTCACTGGCCGCGATCACCTGCGCGTAGGCCCGCACCACGTCCCGCACGTCCAGGAATTCGCGCTGCGCCGAGAGGTTTCCGACGGCGAGGCGGGGCGGCATCCGGCCCGCCTCGATCCGGGCGATCTGGTGCGCGAAGGCGGGCACGACGAAGCGCTCGTCCTGGCCCGGACCGGTGTGGTTGAAGGGCCGCACCACGATGAGGCGAACCGCGCTTCCTGCCAGCGCGTCGGCGAGCATCTCCTCGCCGACGCGCTTGGTGCGGGCGTAGACCCCGACGGGCTGGGGCACGACGTCCTCGTCCACCGGCCGGCCGGAGAGGAAGGCGCGCCCGTAGACTTCGCTCGAACTCGCGAAGACGAGGGTGGCGGCGGGGGCCTCGGCGCGGAGGGCTTCGGCGAGGTTCAGGAGGCCCGCGACGTTGGTGCGCCAGGTCTCCAGGCCCGCGCCGGCGGCCTGCCCGACGGAGGCCTGGGCCGCCAGATGCAGGACGTGGCTCGGCCGGAAGTCCCGCAGGCAGGCCGCCAGGCTTTCCCGGTCGGCGAGATCGAGGGGACGAAAGTCGGCGCCCTCCGGCAGGGCGGGGATCGTCCCGCGCCCGATTCCGAGGAGCGCCTCGGTGCCCGCCCCGGCGAGCGCCGCGAGGGCGTGCCGGCCGACGAAGCCGGCCGCGCCCGTGACGAGCACGCGTCGGACGGGCGCGGACATCAGGCGGCCTTCAGGCCGCCGAGGCGCGCGAGGTCGGCCTCGACCATCTCCTGGATCATCGTCTCGAGGGAGGTCTCGGCCTGCCAACCGAAGGCGGCCTTGGCCTTGGCGGGATCGCCGAGCAGCACGTCGACCTCGGCCGGGCGGAACAGCTTGGGGTCGATGACGAGGTGGTCGTCGATGGTGAGGCCCACATGCGCGAAGGCGATCTCGCACATGGCCCGCACCGTGGTGGTGCGCCCCGTCGCGATGACGTAGTCGTCGGGCTTCTCCTGCTGCAGCATCATCCACATCGCCCGGACGTAGTCGCGGGCGTGGCCCCAGTCGCGCTTGGCGTCGATGTTGCCGAGACGCAGGTCCTGGGCGAGGCCGAGCTTGATCCGGGCGACCCCGTCCGTGACCTTGCGCGTGACGAATTCGACGCCGCGCAGGGGGCTCTCGTGATTGAACAGGATGCCGTTCGAGGCGTGCAGCCCGAAGCTCTCGCGGTAGTTGATCGTCATCCAGTGGGCATAGAGCTTGGCCACACCGTAGGGGGAGCGCGGGTAGAACGGCGTGGTCTCGCTCTGGACCGTCTCCTGGATCAGGCCGAACATCTCCGAGGAGGAGGCCTGGTAGTAGCGCGCCTGCGGGCGCAGCGTGCGCACGCATTCGAGCAGGTTGACGGCGCCGAGGCCCGTGATGTGGCCCGTGAGCACCGGCTGCTGCCAGGACGCGGTCACGAAGGATTGGGCGGCGAGGTTGTAGACCTCGTCGGGCTGAACCTCCTGCACGATGCGGGCGAGGCTCGACAGGTCGAGGAGGTTGCCGTCGTGCAACGTGACCGCGTCGACGATGCCGAGCCACTTGAGGCGGTGATCGAACACGCCGGCATGGCTCGAGCGCCGCACCACGCCATGGACGCTGTAGCCCTGATCGAGGAGGAGTTGGGCGAGATAGGCCCCGTCTTGCCCGGTGATGCCGGTGATCAGCGCGCGCTTGCCGGTCATGTGGTGGCCCTCGTCTCTCGAATGATTTGGAAGAAGCTACCGCCGCGGCTAGGTCGATTGACCCGGCGCGTCAAGCGTTGAACGGCGCCGCTAGCCTTGGGCCCGGCACCACGGTATGGAGCCGCAGCGCTCCGGTCGGACGGCTGCGGACGGGCAACCGCACCGGCCCGTTGCCCCGCCCCTCCGTCGCGGAGAGTTGCGCGGGATCGACCGTCGGTCGGGTGAGCAGGAGAGGCGGCATGTTTCCATTCCGTAAGAAATCCGCCCGCCGCCCCGCCAAACCGGCCGGGATCGGCGGCTTCAACGAGGCGTTCTACCTCTGGAAGTACCCCGACGTCGCTGCCCAGGGGATCGATCCGATGCGCCACTATCTGGAGCATGGCTGGCGCGAGGGCCGAGACCCCTGCGAATCCTTCAGCACGCAAGGGTATCTTGCCCACAATCCGGACGTCCGCGCCGCCGGCGTGAACCCCCTCGTGCATTTCTGGGATACGGGTCTCGCCGAGGGCCGCTCCGGCTGGCAGATCGACCGCGGCTGATCGCGGGCAACCCGTCCGGGCGGGCGCCTATGCCGCGTGGGTCGCAAGCGCTCTCAATTCGGCCACACCCCTCCGACAAAGGACGGCCCGCCTCCCAAGGCTGTATCGAACGGTCGACAGCTCAAATATGATCGCGGGACGTTCGGTGCGGAGACAGCTCCGCATGCCAACCAGAGCCGTTTTCAACGGTGTCACACTGTCGATCCGGACAGGCGATTTCTGTAATCGAATCGACGGCGCCCATTCCGGCGGCTGCATCGACCGGATGATTGTGATAGACAATTGCGTTCGTGCGCGCGTAGGTCGGCGGCGAGTCGCCAGAGAACAGGGCCATCGGGCATGAGCATGAGGGGTGTGGGCGGTGAGTCCTCGGTCCTGAAGGAGGGGATCAAAGCAACGCGACCTGTCTTCGTGACAGCGATTGTGTTCAGCTTCTTCATTAACCTTCTGATGTTCGTCAGCCCGCTCTACATGCTCCAGGTCTACGACCGGGTGCTGTCGAGCCGCAATGAGACGACGCTCATCGGCATCACCTTGATCGCGGCCTTCGCGCTCGTGGTCTACGCCCTCCTCGAGATGCTGCGCTCGCGCCTCCTCGTGCGCGCCGGCATCCTGTTCGACGAGAAGATCGCGAGCCCGATCTTCTCGGCCGTCCATCGGGGCAACCTGCGCAACCCCGAAGGCGGCCACGGCATCGCCCTGCGCGATGTCGATACGGTGCGCGAATTCCTCACCGGCAGCGGCCTCCTCGCCTTCTGCGACGCGCCCTGGACGCCGGTCTTCCTGCTCGCCTGCTTCATCCTGCACCCCTGGTTCGGCTGGATGGCCATCGCGGGCGGCGTCATCATCTTCGGCCTGACCCTCCTCAACGAAGTCGCCACCAAGCGCGAGCTCGCCGCCGCGAGCCAGGCCGGCAACGCCGCCAGCCAGTACGCGCAAGCGACCCTTCGCAACACCGAGGTGCTGCAGGCCATGGGCATGCTGGGGGCGCTGCGTCGCCTCTGGGGCCAGCGCCACGAGGAAGTGCTGGCCTTCCAGGCCCTGGCGAGCGACCGGGCCGGTCTGATCGTCGCGGGCACGAAGTTCGTCCGCATGTTCCTGCAGACCCTGATCCTGGGCGTCGGCGCCTATCTCGCGATCCACCGGGAAATCTCACCGGGTTCGATGATCGCCGCCTCGATCATCATCGGGCGGGCCCTGGCCCCGGTGGAACTGCTCATCGCGAACTGGAAGGGCTTCAACGCGGTGCGGGCGAGCTACGCGCGCCTGCAGAGGCTCATCGAGATCGCCGGTCCCGAGCCCGAGCGCATGAACCTGCCCCGGCCCGCCGGTCAGATCGAGGCCGAAAACCTCGTCGTCGCCGCCCCCGGCAAGACGCAGGCGATCCTCCAGGGCGTCAGCTTCAAGCTCGAGCCCGGCACGGTGGTGGGCGTCGTCGGCCCGTCCGCCGCCGGCAAGTCGAGCCTGGCCCGCGCCGTCACCGGTGTCTGGCCCATCGCCCGCGGGGCCCTGCGCATCGACGGCTCGGAGATCTCGCACTGGGATCCCCAGGCGCTCGGCCGCCATATCGGCTACCTCCCCCAGGACGTCGAATTGTTCGCCGGCACGGTCGCTCAGAACATCGCCCGCTTCGACACCATCGACGAGGAAGCGGTGATCGCCGTTGCCAAGAAGGCAGGCTGCCACGAGCTGATCCAGGGGTTGGCCGATGGTTACAACACCCAGATCGGCGGCGGCGGCCATGCACTCTCGGGCGGCCAGCGCCAGCGCATCGCCCTCGCCCGCGCCATGTACGGCAACCCGAGCTTCATCGTCCTCGACGAGCCGAATGCCAGCCTCGACGCGGCCGGCGAAGAGGCCCTGATGCGGGCCGTCCAGGAGTTGAAGCAGATGGGCACCACGATCCTGATCGTGACCCACAAGGTCAACATCCTGACCGCCGTCGACACGGTGCTGGTGATGAATGCCGGCACGGTTCAGGCCTATGGACCGCGCGACCAGATCCTCGGCCAAGTGGCGGGCCCGCGTCCCGTTCCGTCCCCCGGCACCGCATCCGTGGCAGCGCCCACGACCGGCCGCCTCGGCATGCAGGGCCAGCGCGCGGCCGGATAGGCTGCGGGCGGACGACACGGCACCGGGCGACAGGATTGACGAGACGACCATGAGCATGAACCTTCCCGCCCTGCGCGCCCATCTCTCCAGCACCACGGCCCGGGTCCGGCAGGGTCTGACCCGCACCGGCCTGATGACGGCCGCCGGCGATGCGGCGGACGATGCGACGGAAGCCGGCCCGCGTCCGGCGCCCCCGCCCCACCTGACCACGTGGAAGCACCACGCCATCGCCGGCTACGTGCTAATCTTCTCCACCTTCGGCGTGATGGGCGCCTGGGGGGCAGTGGCCCGGCTCGACCGGGCCGTGGTCAGCCCCGGCACGATCGCGGTGGAGAACAGCCGCAAGATCGTGCAGCATTTCGAGGGCGGCATGGTGCGCGAGGTCCTGGTCAAGGAAGGCCAGACCGTGCGCGAAGGCGAATTGGTGCTGCGGCTCGATCCGATCCAGGCCACCGCCAGCGTCGACCTGTTCCGGTCCCAGCTCGACGCCACCCTGGTTCAGGAGGCGCGCCTGCTGGCCGAACGGGACAGCCGGGATAGCCTCGAGCTTCCGCCGGAGATCCAGGCGCGTCAGACGGAGCCCGCCGTCGCGCGGGTGATCGGCGATCAGACGGCGCAGCTCAAGGAGCGGCGCGGCTCCCTCGTCGGTCAGATCGAGCTCCTCGAATCGCGGGTGCGGCAGCTCAAGAACGAAATTTCGGGGCTCGGCGTCGAGAAATCGGCCACCGAGCAGCAGGTCGGCTTCATCAACCAGGAACTCGTCGGCCTGCGCCAGCTCCGCGAGAAGAACCTGATCCCGGTGAGCCGCCTCCTCGTGATGGAGCGTGAGCGCACCCGTCTCGAGGGCGTCATCGGCCGCTCCGTCGCCGACACGGCCAAGGCCGAGAACGGCATCAACGAGACCGGCCTGCAGATCACGCAGCTGCGTCAGAAGCTGCAGGAAGACATCGCCGGCCAGCTCCTCGAGGCTCGCCAGAGAAGCGCCGAGCTCCGCGAGAAGTTCGCCGTCGCCCAGGACGTCCTGCGACGCCTCGAGGTGCGTGCGCCCCGCTCCGGCGTCGTGCAGAGCCTGAAGGTCTACACGATCGGTCAGGTCGTGCGCTCGGGCGAGGCCCTGATGGAGATCGTGCCCGACGACGACAAGCTCGTCGTGCACGTGCAGTTCGCGCCCAACGACCTCGAGACGGTGCATGCCGGCATGCCGGCCGAGATCAAGTTCCCGAGCTTCCATTCGCGGCGCATTCCGACGATCCTGGGCAACCTCGAATCGGTCTCCCGCGACCGACTCATCGACGAAACCACGCGCCAGCCGTATTTTCTCGGCATCGTACAGATCAGCAAGCTGCAGATCCCCGAGATGATGCAGGGCCGGCTGGTGGCCGGTATGCCGGCGGAGATCGTCGTCACCACGGGCGAGCGCACCGCGCTGAGCTACATCGTTTCACCCTTCTTCGAGGCGCTCGGCCGTTCGTTCAACGAACATTGACCTGACCGGGTCTACGGTCGACCCGGCCGCACAATCGGGCAAGGCGCACTTCGCGCGGGTTTGGGGCAGGGTCAGGTTAGATGGGCGCCATTCTCTCGTTCTTCCGTCCGGCTCCGGTCGCCCGCGGCGACTGGTCCCAGCGGGAGATCGCCGAGTTCTACCGCGTGGAAGCCGCCCTCACGCAGGCCGGCTTGCGCATCACCACCGACCGGGGCCTGACCGACGAGGGCGACCCCTGGTTCGTCTTCTGCCGCTTCGACGGCGACGTGATCCTGCACTTCGCGCGGATCGACGATCTCTACGTGGTGGCCTCCGAGGCGTTCGAGCGCCCGCTGCAGGGCCCGGATTTCCGCGCCTTGCTCAACGCGGTCGCATCGGAGCACCCGACCCTCGTACCGATTCCGCGCCAGAACGCGCAGGGCAAGGCCGGCAATCTCGTTCTGCACCCAGCCGCGCTCCTGGCTGCGATCGTCGCCACGGTGGCGTTCCAGCTCGCGGGTGGGGACGCGATGGCGGGCGAGCTCGCGAGCGAAGAGCCCGCGGCGGCAATGCACCAGCCCGGCACCGAGGGGCATGCACGCGACACGAACTCCGTCATGCCCGGCCCGGATCCGCATCCCCATTCCGCGCATGACGAACTCGGCCGTCTCACGGGCGAGGACGAGGGACGCCATGCCCGCCACGCCCTCGTCCTCTCGGCGATCGCCCTGATCAGCACGACCTTGCCGGCCGATCAGGCCGTCGATGCCACCGGCGGCATCCTGGGCGAGAGCCCGGCGGGGGGAGCGCGGAGCAAGGCCGTTCCCGTCACGGTCGTCGAAGTGAGCCAGGCCGCAGCGGAAGGCCGGCGCTCTCAGGGCAGGGACGAGGCTGCCCTGGACGCGGGCGCCGAGCATGCCGTGGCCGGAGGGGGCGCACTCGTCCAAGTCAGCGCGGTCCTGACCGGCACCGCAAGCGGACCCGCCATCTTCGGGAACATCGATTTGGTCCGCCTCAACGTCCTGGGGCTCGGGGCCGCGGGTGGTCAGGAAATCGCCGTGATGCGGGCCGCCGAGAGCGCCCCGCCGATGACGGCGATCCTGGTCGGCCGCGTCGCCGCACACGCGGTGCCGGTGGCGGTCGAGAAGGCGGCGGCCGCTGCGGCACCGGTTCCGGCCGGGGGATCGGCACCGATGCCGTCCGGCGGGGCGACCCCCGCCCCGGCGGCAGGATCGCCCGCACCGAGCCCGGCCACCGTCGTGGTGGGGGGAACCACCGCGGCGCCAGCGAGCGCCGCCGCCATGACGACCTTCCTGGCGGTCGGCACGGTGGAGACGGGTGGTGGCCATTCCGCGGCCGGTGGGGGTGCATCTCCCTCCGCGCCGAGCCAGGCCAGCGTGCAGGGCCAGGCGGCCGCCGCGGGCGCGACAGCGAGCCCCCCGGAGAAGCTATCCGCGCCGAGCGCGCCCACGCCCGCCACGCAGTTTGTCGCGGCTGCGGCAAACCTTACGGTTCGGACAGCCCTCAACAGTTTCCTCGAGCAGTATGCCAGCGCCACCAAACTGAGCGCGCTCGGTTCGGACACGGCCGCGACGACCAAGCTCGGCGAGATGGCCCTGACCTCGCTCGCCAAACTGATCGGGACGGGGGCCGTTTCCGAGTTCCTGTCGAGCTTCACCGCCTATGGCGGCAGCGTCACCGCGTCGAAGCTCGTCACCGCATCGACGAGCGATCCGGCCATCGACCCGATCAAGGGCGTGGCCACAAGCGATGGCGCACTCGGTGGCACCACGCCCGGCACCCTGCTTCAGGGCTCAGCCGTCCTGAGCGGCACGGCGGCGCAGATCGGGGCGGTCAAGGACAAGGACGCCGCCCCGTCCTCCGAGGGCGCCACGAAAATCACCGACAAGGTCGTCGAGGCCGCGACCAAGCTCGCGGGCGCGGAGGTCACCAAGACGGGCCTCGGCGAGGGCGCGACCGGTACCGTCGCGAAAGAGCCCGCACCGTCCTCCGAAAGCGCCACGAAAATCACCGACAAGGTCGTGGAGGCCGCAACCAAGCTCCCAGCCGTGGAGGTCGCCAAGGCGAGCCTCGGCGAGGGCGCGACGGGCACCGGTGCGAAGGACGCCGCCCCGTTGTCCGAGGGCGCCACGAAGATCACCGACAAGGTCGTCGAGGCCGCGACCAAGCTCGCGGGCACGGACGTCGCCAAAGCGAGCCCCGGCGAGGGCGCGGCCGGGACCGCTGCGAAGGACGCCGCCCCGTCCTCCGAGGGCGCCACGAAGATCACCGACAAGGTCGT
Source organism: Methylobacterium sp. WL69 (assembly GCF_008039485.1). Lineage (NCBI taxonomy): Bacteria > Pseudomonadati > Pseudomonadota > Alphaproteobacteria > Hyphomicrobiales > Methylobacteriaceae > Methylobacterium > Methylobacterium sp. WL69. Next base: position 13,112 of record NZ_VRUZ01000098.1, read on the forward strand.
CGAGGCCGCGACCAAGCACCCGGGTGACACGACCCTGGACACCGCGACGCTGGCGCATCCGGCCCCGATGATCGCCCCCCAATCCCTGGACGAGCAGGGCCGTCAGCTGATTGCACGATTCCTCGAGTCGACGACGCAGGTTCAAACCTTCGTGAGCGAACGGTCGTTCGTGATGATCGGCATGGACGCGAATCATTACGGCAACCCGGATTTCTCCGTGCGGACCTGGAGCATCGGCCACGATGTCGCGATCAGCATCATCGGGATCGCGGAGGACAGCCCACACAACCTCTGACGATGCGACGGGCGGGGGCCCGTCGCGGCATGCGGTCCCGTCGGCCGGACAGCCGTCCGTGAACTGACGCCTCTGTCCGTCGCCACGCCCTCCGGACCATGAATGGGCCGCCGGTTGTGCGACCGGGCCCCGGGCGGCAGTTGCCTCCAGCGGTCAAGCTGGTGCACATGCCGGGCGTGCCCGCCCCGCCCGTCAGGCGGGCCCGGAGCGGAGAGTGCGTGCGACGACCATGCTGAATATTCTCCTCGACTTGCAGACGCTGCAGTCGGAATCCCGCCATCGCAGCATCGGGAACTATTCGCGCGGGCTCTCCGACGCCCTGTTGCGGCGCAACGACGTCGCGTGGCACATTCTTCTCTCGGACGCGATGCCCGACACTCTGCGCCCCGCGCTGAGTTGGGCCCGCGAGCGGGTCGGGCCCGAGCGCATCCACGTGCTGCACGGCCTCAGTCCGATCCGCGGATGCGACACCGACGCGGCGCCCCGCGCGCGCGCCGCCGAGGCGCTCTACAGCGGCTTCATCGAAGCCCTTGCCGTCGATCTCGTGCATGTGGCCAGCCCCTTCGACGGTTGGAGCGACGAGACGGTCCTCGACATCGCCCCCGATCGGGCGACCCCGTTCGCGGCGACCCTCTACGACCTGATCCCGTTCGAGGAGCCGGACCTGTTCCTGCCGACGCCGGAGGTCGCGGGCTGGTTCGAGCGCCGTCTTCAGACCCTGATGCGGGCCGAGAACGTCCTGGCGATCTCCGAGCATAGTGCCCGGATGGGCCGGCGGCGGCTGCGCATGGGGGCCGAGCGGGTTGTCGCGATCGGGGCGGACGTTGATCCGATCTTTGCCCCCCGCACGCTCGCGCCCGAGGCGACCCGCGCGCTGCTCGCCCGCCACGGCATCACCCGGCCGTTCGTCCTCCATGTCGGGATTCCGGAGCCGCGCAAGAACGTCCCCCGCCTGATCGAGGCGTTCGCCCGGCTGCCGGAGACCGTGCGCGCTCACCACCAGATCGTCCTGGCCACGAAGGTGACGGACGCGCAGGCCGAGAGCTTGGCGCGGCTGGTCGCCGATCAGGGCCTGCCGCCGGACGCGCTCGTGCTGCCCGGGTTCGTACCCGATTCGGACCTTGCCGACCTCTACAGCCTTGCGCGGGTCACGGTGATGCCGTCGCTCAACGAGGGGTTCGGTCTGCCCCTCCTCGAGGCCATGCGCTGCGGCTGCCCGGTCCTCGGCTCGAACACCACGAGCATCCCGCAGGTGATCGGGCGGGCCGACCTCACCTTCGACCCCCTGCGGGTCGCCGACATCGCCGAGCGGCTCGAGCGGATGCTCACGGACACGGAGTTCCGTGCCGGCGCCATCGCCCATGCGGCTGTTCAGCAGGCACGCTTTTCGTGGGCCGTGAGCGCGGAGCAGGCCTGCCAGGCCTTCACCCAAGCCGTCGAACGGCGCGGCCGCCCCCCCTCCCCTGCGCCCACTC
>NZ_VRUZ01000099.1:0-14596 GCF_008039485.1 Methylobacterium sp. WL69
CTGCACGACTATTCGAGCGTCTGCCTGCGCAACCATCTCGTGACCCGCGAGGGGCTCTATTGCGGCCTGCCCGACGGACGTCCCTGCGCCGATTGCGACGGTGATGGCCAGGGGACCGAAAACCGCCTCGATGCGGTTCGCGACGTCCTGTGACGGCGCGATGAGACGGTTGGCGGACCGGTAGAACGCACCGTAGCGCGCGGTCCGGTCCTGTCCCGGCTGGGCTTCGGCACAGTCGCAATCGGCGCAGGGACGTCCGTCGGGCAGGCCGCAATAGAGCCCCTCGCGGGTCACGAGATGGTTGCGCAGGCAGACGCTCGAATAGTCGTGCAGGGTGACGACGGTCTGGCCGGGGGCCGCCTCGATCAGGTCCATCAGGGCCGCCGCAGCCGTCCCGTCGAGGCCGTAGAACGAGTGGACGTGGACGAAGAGCGGGTCGAGCCAGGCCAGGAACCGCGCGATGATGCGGTAATCGTCGAGCACCGACAGGACCCGCAGGGACGGGGTGTAGGGGCCGTCCTGCCCGTACAGGCCGATCTCGATCCCCGCCCCGTCCGTCACCGTGAGGGCGACGACGCACACCCCCTCGTCGGCGAGACGCCCGGCGAGGTGATCGGCATGGACCGAGGCACCGCCACCCTTGGCGTGGACCACGAAGACGGCCGCGCGCGGACCGGCGGCCCGTGCGAGGCGGTAGAGGTCGAGGCTGAGCCGCACGTCGGCGGCCGGATCGGCGGCGATGAAGCGCTCGATGCGCAAGGAATAGTCCGGGTGCTTGGCGAGCAGCGCGGTCTGGCTTTGCATGTACTCGGAATCGTAGACCTCGGAGAACGAGATCTTGCCCGAGTGGTAGACGAACACGTCGGCTGCGAGGATGTTGCGCCGGCCCGCTTTCAGGACGCGCATGCAATAGTCGTTCTCCTCACCGTAGCCCCTGCCGAAGGCGTCCGCGTCGAGGGGGCCGAGCTCCGCCAGGAGCGATCCGCGCATGTAGAAGCAGAAGCCGACCCCCGTCGGCACCTCGACCCAGCGGCCGGGATTGGCCGCCGCCGCCGCGGCATCGAGGGCGCGGGGCGAGCATTCGAGGGCGACGGTGTTGTTGCGGGCGGAATCCGGGTAGCTGCAGATGGTGGCGTTGTTGGAGAACGGCGTGATCGTGCCGATGCGCGGATCGCGCGCCGCATGCGCCAGCAGGCGGTCGATCCAGTCGCCGAACACGATGGTGTCGCTGTTGAGCAGGATCACGTCCCGCGCGCCCGTCATCTCCAGGGCGCGGTTGATGGTGCCGACGAAGCCGAGGTTGGCTGCGTTCTCGTGGTAGGTGAACAGGCCCCGCCCGGCGAGCGCCCGCAGATCGTCCGTCAGGCGCGGATCGGGGCTGCAATCGTTGAGGACGAGGAGGGCGAAGGGGGCGGACTGCGCCTCGGTCAGCACCGCGTGGAGGGCGCGCAGGGTCTCGTCGTAGCCCTTGTAGACGGGCACCACCACCACGACCCGGGCCGCGTCGAGGGGGGCGGCCGCCGTGACCCCGTCCCATTCGGCCGCGTCGGGCGCCCGGGTCGTCGGCCACTTGCGGTTGCCGAGGGGGTTGGGTTTGCGCCCCTCCGCCCGGCCGAAGCGCAGGTAGTGGAAGAACGGGTTGGTGCCGCTCAGCGCCAGGTCCGGATTCATCCGGACGTAGTAGGCGGTCCAGAACAGTTCCGTCGGGTCGCGGCCCTCCTTCCAGCCGTGGCTGGCATAGTGGGTGACGGGGTCCATCCCCGTGGCCGCGACGTCGGCGTAGGAGGTGCGGTAATGTGCGGCGTCGAAGTCCGGGCGGATGGCCGCGATGATCTCGGACAGCGGTGTGCTGTCGCCATGGGCCCGCTCGAAGGTGGGCGCGGGCGTGGTCGAGACGTAATGATAGAACGGGCTGACCCCGAGCAGGCGGACATGCGGATGCGCATGGAGATAGGCGGTGCCGTCGAAGTCCGGGCGCGGGTCGCGGCCCCGTCGCCAGCCGACGGCGAGGTAGTCGAGGAGCGCCGTCTCGGGATCGACGATGTCCGTGAGCGATCCGTAGTGCCGCGCATCGAAGTACGGGCGAACCACGTCGGCCTGCACGGCGTGGTAGGCCTCGGGCGTCACCGGCTTCGTCGGACGGCCGGTCCGGACCGCGGCCCCCGCCTCCACATGGGCTTCGAGGGGGCTCCGCCCCATCCCGGCGGTCTTGAGATACCGATCCTTGTAATACAGCGTCGAGAAATTCGGTGACGGGTCGCGGCCTTCGCGGAATCCGTGCCGGAGATAATGATCCAGGGGACCGCCGCCGTAATCGCTCACGTCGGGATACTGGGCAGTATAATATTGGGCGTCGAAGAGCTTTTGAACACGTCGCGAGCGTATCGAGAAAAAAGAATACGCTTTTTGCCTCATGGCTTACTGAGATCCTCCCCCCGGCAGGGTGTTCCGTACGCGTTCGCGGTCGGATCGGTCAACCCGACCGGGGGACGCGCCGCCTCACGACACCGAGACCCGGGTCAGGGGAACGATGACGGCATCGTGGAAAGCGCGCAGGAGATCGCCGTCGAGCTTTCCGCCCATCTCCCGCATGATCGCGTGCGCCTCCTGGTGGGGCAGCGGATCGCGATAGGCCCGCCGCTCCGTCAGGGCGGAGTGGATGTCGCAGATGGTGACGAGGCGCACGAGGTCCGGAATCTCGTGGGCCGACAGGCCGTCCGGGTAGCCGCTGCCGTCGAGCATCTCGTGGTGGTGGCGCACCACGGCGAGCATCGGTCCGTCGAACCCGCCCTGCGCTTCTAGGAGGTTGGCGCCGACGGCGGGGTGGGTCCGCATCACCGCCATCTCGCCGGCGGTCAGGCGGCCGGGCTTGTTCAGAATCGCAAGCGGGATGCGTGACTTGCCCACATCGTGAAGCAGGGCGGCGCGGGCCAGGCGCATCTGGTCGGTCCGGGGGAGCTTCAGGCCGCCGCCGAACGCGGCGGCATAGCCGGCCACGCTCAGGGAGTGCTGGTAGAGCTGCTGATCGTAGGCGCCGATGATCTCGAGCCAGGTCCGGATGCCGCATTGGGACACGGCCTCGAGGATCACCTCGGTGCCGGCATCGACGGCGGCGATGGAGAGCGGCTCGCCACGGCGTGCGGCGTCGAAGGCATCGGCCACGGAGCGATTGGCCGTGTCGGCCTGCGCGGTGAAGCGCACCAGGCGATCGGAGGCGCGCGCCAGGGCGGCCTGTCGTGCGGCCTGGACGGCGTCCATGAGGCTGAACACCGCCGCCAGGACGGTCTTGCGGGCCGTGTCGGCGGGCAGGAACCGGGTCGGGGCCGGGCGCGACGTGACGGCCCGGAGGGCGAGCTGGAGGCTCGGGATGCGCAGGCCGTGCAGGCGCGCGACCCATGCGTTGGCCAGGGTCTCGTCCCGGCTGATGTCCACCACGGCCAGGATCGGACGCTGCGCCGGCATTCCCGCCTCGGCGGTGATCTGACGACAGGTGACGACGGTGTCGATCGCCTGCACGAGCAGGCTGGCCTGTTCCGGGCGGTCCGAGATGACGAGAACGGAGGATTCCTGGGTCACGCGTGCGTCTGCTCGCAATGGCGCACATTCCAGTCCCGATGCGGGCGAACTGTCACCTTGATGAGTATCATTATCGAACACTTCACTACAAAATGTTTCACACGGCCAGGATCTGGTGCGGATCAAGCGAAGGCCGGGCCAAGGCCCAGCCGAGGTCGTCCCGCGTTCGGCCGGCAGCGGAAGGGCCTCGCCCGGTCCAGCATCTTGCCCGGTCCAGCATCTTGCCCGGTCCAAGTGCCCATGCCACATGCCCGGCTGAAGCGTGGCAGGGATGAGCGCGGATGATGGAACGGGTCTTCGAGCGTGTGCTGTTCGCGAGCCGGTGGCTCCTCGCCCCGTTCTACGCGGCCCTCGGCATCGGCATCGTAGTCCTGCTGGTCAAGCTCCTGCAGGAACTCGCCCATTTCGTCCTGCACATGTGGGACGCCACCGAATCCCAGGTGGTGCTGGGCGTCCTGACCATGGTCGATCTCTCGCTTACGGCCTCGCTGCTGATCATCGTGATGTTCTCCGGCTACGAGAACTTCGTCTCTAAGATCGACCACGCGGACCACAAGGACTGGCCCGCCTGGATGGGAACCATCGACTTCACCGGCCTCAAGCTGAAGCTCGTCTCCTCCATCGTCGCCATCTCGGCGATCTCGCTGCTGAAGGCGTTCATGGACCTGAAGGCGATGACCGACCGCGATCTGTACTGGCTCGTCGGCATCCACATGGTCTTCGTGGTCTCGGGCCTGCTGATGGCGCTCACTGACCGGATCATCGCCGGGCACCACGAGCGGTGAACCCGGAGAACGCCCCGTGAACCGGCGCGACGCGGTGGCCGCCGCCCTGCTCCGGCTCGCTCCGCGCCTGCCCGACTTCGAGGCCGGGGCAGTCCTCGACCGGGCGCTCGCGAGTTCCGGTCTGCGGGGCGCCGCACCCGAGACGGCCGCCTGGCTCTGTCTCGTGGCCTATGCCCGCCACGCCTTCACCGAGTACGATGGTCTCCTGGACGACGGCTACGACCGCGACAGCGCCCGGCATTTCGTGCTCGACGACCTCAATGCGGCGCTCGGCGCCTGGGGCGTGCGCCGACGGATCTCCGGGGAGGAGACCGAAGAAGGGGCGGCTCCCGAGACCAGCGACGAGGGCTGAGGTCGGCGGCGGGCTTGTGCGGTGCAGGCCCTCGCGGCACTCTGGCGTGCGAGGCCGAAGGCGGGCGACACGCAAAGGACCGGAAACCCATGACACGCAGCGCGCGCAGCGTCCTCACCTTCGCCGCCGGGGGCGAGGCCCACGCGGTGGTCGAGGCTTCCGACATCCTGATCATGGTGGCTTGAGGCGGATGCGCATCCTCGCCGCCCTCGCGGCCGTTCTCCTCGCGGCCGGTGCCGAGGCACAGGAGCCGGCGCGTTCCGCCGAACCCTCGTCCGGGGTCTCGGCCGATCCGGCCGCCTGCACCGGCTTCGACTGGTCGCTCCTGCGCGAGCAGGCGTGGTTTTCCGCCCCCGGCCTGCCCCAGGTGGCGAGCGGCGGGGCCCTTCCGGACGGCATGCCCGGTGCGCTCCTCGGTTTGAGGCCGCAGGCGGAGGTGGCGCCGCCGTTCCCGCCCACGCGCGAGGCGAAGCCCGGCACCTTCGGCGGCGTGATGACGGTGTCGGCTCCGGTGACGCCGGGCCTGTATCAGGTCACCGTGTCGGACGGCGCCTGGATCGACGTCAGCCAGGATGGCAGGACTCCGCGCCCGCCCCTGGCCCACACCATGCGGCCGGGCTGTCGGGTCGTCGCCAAGAGCGTGCGCTTCCAGCTCGGGGCCGCGCCCATCACCATCGTGGTGAGCGGGGCCAAAGCCGACACGATCCGCATCGCCGTCGCCCCGGCCGAGTAGGTCGCGCGGCGGTCGCCGATAGGCTAGCCTGGACAGCCTCGTCTCTCCCCCGTGCCCGGAGCGTAAGCCCCTGTCCCTTCGCCGGTCCCTCCGCCCGATCCGCCTCGCCACCCTCGCGATCCTCGCCCTCGGCACGGCCGCGCAGGCCCAGGATCGCGGCAGCCTCGACCCCAAGCCCCTGCCGCCGCTGGCCGACCGGGACGCGCCCGGCACCCCCGCCAAGGCCCTGTTCGGCCGGGCGACGTCGCCGGCGCCCGGGCCCGCCCACGCCTACGGCTCCTACGCCAAGGGCTGCTTCTCCGGCGGCGAAGCCCTCGCCGTCGACGGGCCGACCTGGCAAGTGATGCGCCTGTCGCGCAACCGCATGTGGGGCACCCCGCCGCTCGTGGACTTTCTGGAACGGCTGGCCGCCAAGGCGCCGCGCGTCGGCTGGCCCGGCCTCCTCGTCGGCGACATGTCGCAACCGCGCGGCGGCCCGATGCTCACGGGCCACGCCTCGCACCAGCTCGGCCTCGACGCCGACATCTGGCTGACCCCGATGCCGGATCACCGCATGAGCCGGCGCGAGCGCGAGGAGACCTCGGCCACCAACGTCGTGCGGGCCGACCGCCTCGACATCGACCCCGCGGTGTGGGCGCCCGAGCACCTGAAGCTCATCCGCCTCACGGCGCAGCAGCCCGAAGTGGCGCGGCTGTTCGTCAACCCGGCGATCAAGAAGGCCCTGTGCCGCGAGGCCGGCGGCGACCGCGCCTGGCTCTCGAAGGTGCGGCCCATGTACGGGCACAACTACCACTACCATATCCGCCTCGCCTGCCCGGCGGGGCAGGACCAGTGCGGCGACCAGGCCCCGCCCCCCGGCGGCGACGGCTGCGGTGAGGAACTCGCCTACTGGTTCAGCGACGCGGTGCTGAATCCGCCGAAAGCGACGAAGCCGCCCAAGCCCCGGCCGCCGATGACCATGGCGGCCCTGCCGGCGGCGTGCCGCGCGGTGCTCAAGGCGCGCTGAACCCCCGGGCGCCCGGACAACGGTCTTTCCAAACCCATCTTTCCAAACCCAACGTGCGGTCCAGTTAAGGCGCCATGCTCAACGATCGCCGCCTCGCGCAGCGCGCCCTGCGCCGCCCCGACCATCCGAATCCGGTGGTCGATCGGCCCGGATTGCGAAAGATCCTGAGCTGGAACCTCCTGCGGCGCACGGGCGCCAACGTCGCGGCGCTGGCCAGCTTGATCGAGCGCGAGAAGCCCGACCTCGTGCTGATGCAGGAGGCGACGAAGGAGATCGCCGGTCTGAGGGACAGGCTCGGCGGGGATTACGCCTGGGCGCCCCTGCCGGGCCGCATCCACGGGCCGGCCCTGTGGAGCCCGACACCGTTCATCGCCCCTCCGGTGGTCATCGAACTGCCGTCGGGCGCCATGTTCGACCGGGTCTGCCAGATCCTCGACCTCGGGGGATTCGGGGTCGCCAACGTCCACCTCTCGCACGGTCAGGTGCTCAACCGGCGCCAGCTGCGCCGGATCGCCGAAAGCCTGCCGGACTGCGCGGCGGTCATCGGCGACTACAACCTCGTCGGGCCGCCCCTCCTCGCCGGGTTCCGCGATGTCGGTCCGCGCCTGCCGACCCATGCGATGGCGCGGCTCGTCCCCCTGCGCCTCGACCGCTGCCTCGTGCGCGGACTGACCTGCCACGCCTCCGCCGTGCTGCCGCGCGGCCCCTCGGATCACCGCCCCATCATCGTCCACCTCGCGCCGAGCCCCGTGCCGGCGCGGGCCCCGGCGCGCACCATCAAAGGTATGGCAGGGCTAGTCGGACGCCTGCGTCGCGCAGCCGGACGGGCAAGGCGCGGGCCGCCAGATGCTCGCGGGTCAGGCGAACCTCCATCTTCGCGCGCATGACGGCGTCGAGCTCCGCGGCGAGGCGCGGATCGTAGAGCTCGACGTTGACCTCGAAGTTCAGGCGGAAGCTGCGCATGTCCCAGTTCGCCGAGCCGATGAAGCACCACGTCCCATCGACGACGAGGAGCTTCGAATGGTCGAAGGGCGGTGCGTCGAGCCAGATCCGGACGCCGTTGCGCAGGAGCGGGTCCACGTGCGCCCGCGTCGCCCAGTCGACGAAGCGATGGTCGCTGACTTTCGGGATGATGACATCGACGCGGATGCCGCGGTTGGCGGCGAGGCACAGGGCGCTGGTCAGGATCTCGTTGGGCAGGAAGTAGGGCGTCGAGAGGCGGATGCTCCGCGTGGCGCAGGCCACCGCCTGGAGAATGACGAGTTCGATCTTGCGCAGGTCCGCGTCCGGCCCCGAGGTCACGACCCGCGCCGGGATGGAGCCGGCCGGCACGAGGCTCGGGAACCAGGCCTCGCCGGCCAGATCCTCGCCCGTGACGAAGATCCAGTCGCTGGCGAACGCCGCCGTCAGCTGGTCCACCACCGGGCCGGTCAGACGGAAATGCGTGTCGCGGATGGGATGCGGCGGCGCCTCGGCCACCCGGTTCCCGTCGGCGATGTTGAGGCCGCCCGTGAAGGCGGTCCGGCCATCGACGATGAGAAGCTTCTTGTGGGAGCGCATGTTGAGGAACGGCATCCGCCAGGGCAGGGCCGAGTGCATGAACCGGCCCACGGGCACGCCGGCCCGGTGCAGGCGCCGGGTGATTCCGGGCAGGAAGTAGCCGCCGCCGATGCCGTCGATGATCACCCGGACGGCGACCCCGCGCGCCTGGGCTGCCGCCAACGGATCGCAGAAGGCGCGGCCCGTCGCGTCATCGCGAAAAATGTAGCTCGACAGGGCGACGGAGGTCCGCGCCGCCGCGATGGCGGCCAGCATCACCGGATAGGCGGCGTCGCCGTTGCGAAAGAGGGTGACGGCGTTGCCCGGTCGCAGGGGCAGCCGCGTGATCTGCCGCACGGCGTGATCGAGGGGCCGGAAGGCTTCGGGCAGGGGCGGGGGCGTGAGGTCGTCGTCGGGCGAGACGGCGGAGCCGGCGGTCTGGGTCGGCCGGATGCGCAGCCTGTGCGCCCGGCGCGTCACCCGGTTGACCCCGAACAGGGCGTAGAGCCCGGCCCCGAACACCGGCGAGAGCCAGGCGAGGCCGATCCAGCCGATGGCGCCCCCGACCTCGCGCTTGCGCAGGAGCACGTGGACCGTCACGACGAGGGACAGGCCGAGCCCGAGGGCGGCGAACACCTCGGACCGGATCGACAGCAGATCGCCGATCCATCTCAACAGGGCCTGTTCCAACGCCGTTCCTTATCCTGCGCGAGGGCGTTGGATACGGGAAACGCGCGGCCGCACCAACCGCCCGGTCAGGGCCGGGCGAGATCGGCCAGCAGGCTCGCCGCCACGGTGGCCTTGGACACGCTCAGGCCCGAGGCCGTGATGGCATCGACGGCCGTCCGGATGCGGGTGAGGGTCGGCCCGCGCGCGGCGATCCAGGCCTCGACGGCGTCCGGGCCATCGCCGACATCGGCCACCACCTCCGCCGTGAGCCGGCGGTGGGCGGTGGAGATGCCCGAGACCGCCCGCTCCAGGGCGACGCGGTCGAAGGTATCGTCCACCGGGACCTTTCGCGCGGCGGCGACGAGATCGTCGAGGTGGAAGTGGCGAGCGATGGCGAAATGCGTCGCCGCGATGCCGGCCACGGGACGGCCGCCATCTTCGGCCACCCGGACGATGTCGGGGCCGGCGGCCAGGGCCGCCAGGGAGGCGAGGCGCCGGGCGGCATCGGGGGGCAGGCCGTGTCCGGTGAGCTCCGCCTGCCGGGCGTCGAGGGCCCCCGTCGCCTCGGGACTCAGGATGTCGGGCAGCGCCGCCATCACGGCGGCGATGCCCTCGCGGTAGCGCGCCACCAGGGGGGCGACGCTGCCCGAGAGGTCGAGATTGCGGATGAACCAGACGATGCGGCCGGTGAGCAGGTCCTGCACGTCGGCGTAGAGGTCGAGCTGGGCCTGGCCCGGCACGGCGCCGGCGAGCTTGTCGATGGCCCGGTTCAGCTCCATCAGGCCGAAGGCGTCGCGGGTCACCGCGTAGGCCTTGGCGATGGTGGCGGCGTCCGCTCCGGTCTCGTCGACGAGGCGGGTGACGAGGGAGGGCCCGCCGCGGTTGACGATGATGTTCGACAGCGCCGTGGCGATGATCTCGCGGCGCAGGCGGTGGCCCTTCACCGCGTCGGGGAACTGCGTGCGCAGGGCCTGCGGGAAGTAGCGCTGCAACTCGCGGTCGAAATACGGGTCGTTGGGCACGGGACTGGCCAGGATCGCGTCGTAGAGCGACAGCTTGGCGTAGGCGAGGACCACGGCGTATTCGGGTCGCGTCAGGCCCTCGCCCCGACGCATGCGCTCGGCGATGGCGGCGTCGTCGGGCAGGAATTCCACGGTCCGGTCGAGGCGGCCTTCCGCCTCCAGAGACTGGAGGGTGCGGACCGCGAAGCCGGTCTCGCCCACCCCCCGGCGCAGCGCCAGGGACAGGGCCAGGGTCTGGAGCTCGTTGTTGCGCAGGACGAGGGCGGCGACCTCGTTGGTCATCGCCGCCAGCAGGGCGTTGCGGGCGGGCGCGTCGAGGCGCCCGTCGCGCTCGGGCGTCATCAGGGCGATCTTGATGTTCACCTCGACGTCGGAGGTGTTCACCCCGGCCGAGTTGTCGATGGCATCGGTGTTCAGCCGCACCCCGGCACGTGCCGCCTCGATGCGCCCGCGCTGGGTCAGGCCGAGATTGGCGCCCTCGCCGACCACCCTGGCCCGCAGGACGGAGCCGGTGATGCGCACGGCGTCGTTGGCCCGGTCGCCGGCGTCCTCGTCGGTCTCGGAGCCGGCGCGGACATAGGTGCCGATGCCGCCGAACCACAGGAGGTCGACGGGCGCCTTCAGGATCGCCTGCATCACCTCGGCCGGCGTCGCCTCGGCGCGCTCGAACCCCAGCACGGCCTGGATCTCGGACGAGAGGGGAATCGTCTTCAGGCTGCGGGAGAACACGCCGCCGCCCGGCGAGACCAGGGCGGTGTCGTAGTCGCGCCAGCTCGAGCGTCCGAGGTCGAACAGGCGCCGGCGCTCGGCGAAGCTCGCGGTCGGATCGGGGGCGGGATCGAGGAAGATGTCGCGGTGATCGAAGGCCGCCACCAGCCTGAGGCTTCGCGACAGCAGCATGCCGTTGCCGAACACGTCGCCCGACATGTCGCCGACGCCCACGACGGTGACCGGATCGGACTGGACGTCGACGTCCATCTCGCGGAAATGGCGCTTGACCGCTTCCCAGGCGCCGCGCGCGGTGATGCCCATGCGCTTGTGGTCGTAGCCTTGGCTGCCGCCCGAGGCGAAGGCGTCGCCGAGCCAGTGCCCGCGCTCCAGGGAGAGCGCGTTGGCGATGTCCGAGAAGGTCGCCGTGCCCTTGTCGGCGGCCACCACGAGGTAGGCATCGTCGGAATCGTGGCGAACCGTGTCGGCGGGCGGCCGGATCGCATCGTCGACGATGTTGTCGGTGAGCTCCAGCAGGGTGCGGATGAAGACGCGGTAGCTCTCGGTCCCCTCCGCTAGCCAGGCCTCGCGGTCGGAAGCCGGCGGCAGGCGCTTGGGGAAGAACCCGCCCTTGGCGCCAACGGGCACGATGACGGCGTTCTTGACCTGCTGGGCCTTCACCAGCCCCAGGATCTCGGTGCGGAAATCCTCCGGCCGGTCGGACCAGCGCAGGCCGCCGCGCGCCACGTAGCCGTAGCGCAGGTGCACCCCCTCCAGGCGCGGTGCGTAGACGAAGATCTCGAAGAACGGGCGCGGCAGGGGCATGCCGCTCACCTTGGCGCAGGCGAACTTGAAGGCGATGGTCTCGCGCATCCCGCCGCCGTCGCGGGTTTGGAAGAAGTTGGTGCGCACGGCCGCTTCGACGAGATTGACGAAGCGGCGCAGGATGCGGTCCTCGTCGAGGCTGGTGACGTCGGACAGGGCCGTCTCGATCTCGGCGCGGATGGCGGCTTCACGGGCGGCGTGGTCCTGTCCCGCCGGGTCGAAGCGGGCGTGGAACAGGGCGACGATCCGGGTGGCGATGGCCGGATGCTGGCTCAGGGTGGCGGCGAGGTAGTCCTGCCCGTAGCGCACCCGGAGCTGGCGCAGGTAGCGCCCGAGGCCGCGCAGCAGAGCGACGTCGCGCCAGCCCAGCTCCGCCTCCAGCACGAGACGGTTGTAGCCGTCGGATTCCGCATCGCCCGCCGCGACGGCGAGGAGCGCGGCTTCCAGGGGCGCTTCCAGCCGGTCCCGGTCGATGGGGGCCCCCGTGGCGCGCTCCAGGAGCATGTCGTGGAGCCAGACCTGGGCGGCGTCCGGCCCGTCTCCGGTCCGGATGCGGTAGGTCCGCTCGTTGATGACCCGGAAGCCGAGGTTCTCCAGGGCCGGCACCCGGTCGGACAGGGAGAGCGAGGCGCCCCGCGAAAACACCTTGAGGCGGATCTGGTGGGCCGGGTCGGTGTCGCGCCGGCCGATGTCCACGGCGCGGGGACGCGCCTCGCTCAGGGCCTCGAGGACGGCGATGTCGCCGATGGCGACGGCGGGCGCGAAGTTTTCGCGGTAGGCGGCCGAGAACGCGTCGGTGTAGCGGGCGGCCAGCGCCCGCGCCTGCCGGCCGGGCATCGCCTCGGAGAGCGCGAGGCGCAGATCGTCGCCCCAGGTCCGCACCAGGGCGCCGATGCCGGCCTCCAGGGCGGCGGGATCGCGCTCGGCGGCTCCATCCTCGGGCAGGCCGATGATGTAGTGGGTCCGGGCGAGGGGGCCTTCGGGGAAGTCGGGATAGGATGCCGAGAACCGGCCGCCATACGCCTTGGCGAGGTAGAGGCCGATGCGGGCGCGGACCTGCGAATCGTAGCGGTCCTTCGGCACGTAGACGAGGAGCGAGACGAAGCGGCCGAAGCGGTCGGGCCGGGACAGGACGCGGATGCGCGGCCCCTCGGCGAGGCTGCCGATGGCCAGGGTGAAGCGGTAGAGCCGGTCGAGGTCGATCTGAAACAGATCGTCCCGGGGATAGGTTTCGAGCACGTTGAGGAGGCTGCGCCCGGCATGGCTCGTCGGGTCGAGATCGGCGCGGGCGACGACGGCCGCGACCTTCCGGCGGAGGTAGGGGACTTCACGGGCCAGGGCGGTGTAGGCCGCCGCCGTGAACAGGCCGACGAGGCGGACCTCCCCCGAAAGGCTGCCGTCGCGCGAGAACAGCTTGATCCCGACGTAGTCGAGATGCGCCGCCCGGTGGACCCGCGACTTGATGCTCGCCTTGGTGACGAGGAGCGCCTGGGGCTCTTCGAGGAAGGCGCGGATCTCGGGCGTGTCGTCCGCGAGCGTCCGCCCGCGCCGCAGGACCTCGACGGCGGGATCGCGCAGGACACCGAGGTTGGCCTCGGGCACCACCGCGTGGCCGCCGCCGGTGAGGTCGTATTCGCGCAGTCCCAGCAGGGTGAAATGACCGTCGCGCAGCCATTCGAGGAAGGCGTGGGCCTCCCGCATTTCGGCCTCGGGCAGGGAGGCCGGTCCCGTGGCGTAGTCCCGCGCCAGGACGTCGAGGCGCTCGGCCATGGCGTCGTGGTCGTCGGTGGCGCGGGCCACATCGCGGAACACCGCCGCGAGACCGGCCGCGACGCGGTCGCGGGCCTCGCCGGCATCGAGCCGGTCGAGGTGGAGGTGGATGAAGCTCTCGCGGGCGAAGGCCCCGTGGGCGTCCGCCGTGGTCTCGCCGACCACGCGGACGAGGGCGCCGTCGCCGTCGCGCTCCACGCCGAGGATCGGGTGGGCGACGAGGAGCGGGGTCAGCCCCTGCCCGGTGAGTTCGGCGAGGGCCGAATCGAGGAGGAACGGCCGGTTGTCGTTGACCACCTCGACCACGGTGAGTTCGCGCGGCCGGCCGTCGCGGTCCACCGTCAGGTCGGAGAGGCGCAGGTCGCACGGCGCACCGGGATCGCGCGGCGCGGCCAGGTGCTGGCGGGCGGCGAGCGCCAGGTCGGCCACGGCCTCCGGCGTGTAGGGCGCGAGATCCTCCGGCGAGGCGCGCCCGAACAGGTCGCGCACGAAGCCCCCCGGGCCGTCGCGCCCGTCCACGATGGCCGCCGCCGCCGCCAGGAGATCGTCGCGGATCGACCGCGCCCGGGCACTGGCCAGGGCTGTGGCTGCTTCGCTGCCCATGATCCTCGATCCTTTCGCGCACCGAACCACCCTCGCACGTCCGCATGACAGGCGGTCGTCCGTGGGGCTGCGATGAACCGGGCCGATCCTGGCCGGGTGCGGCGGATGATGCGCAGGGTCGGGGACCGGTTTCAATCGGCCGCGGCATGCCCCCGCGTGACGGTGGGGCCGCGGTGTCAGGCCCCCCGCCGGGGCGGGCGCCGGACCGGCCGGCTGACGTAGGGCGAGCCCGCGACGAGGAAGCGCCACGGTGTCTCGACCCCGCGGGTGAGGCCGATGCGGCGGTCGGCGACGACGGCGCCGTCCGGCGCGCTGGAGGTCAGACGGAACGGCGCACGGTCGAGTGGAACGCCGTCCTGCGCGTCCGTCACGGCCAGGGCCCGGCACAGGCGGCCCGGTCCGGCGCAGAGACGGAACGGATCGTCGAGGCCGCGCCGCGCCGCCATCAGGTCCGGCCCATGGCGCGGCTCGAGGGCGCGCACGAGCACGGCGCTGCCCGGTTCGCAGACGAGGTTGAGGCACCAGTGCAGGCCGTAGGAGCGGTAGACGTAGGCGTGACCGGGAGGCCCGAACATGCTGGCGTTGCGCCGGGTCGGCCCGTTGAAGGTGTGGGAGGCCGGGTCCGTCGGATCGTAGGCTTCGGTCTCGACGATGGGACCGCCGACCCCGTCGACCGTCAGGACGCAGCCGACGAGCTCCCGGGCGACCAGGGCCGCCGGCCGGGCGAAGAACGCCGCCGGCAGCGCCGGTCCGGTCACGGCGCCTTCGCGCCCTTGGCGGCCGTCCCTTGGGCCGCCGTGCCTTTGGCCGCTTCGTGGGCGCGAAGAAACTCGTCGGGGCCGAGGTGGAGGGCGACGCGGATCGCCGCCTCGACGAAGGCCGGCGCCGTCAGGCCGGCGGCCTTGGCGGCGCGGGCGACGTCGAGGCCGAGGGCCAGATCGACGGGAATCGGCGTGGTGCGGGGGGGCGCCGCCATGGCGGCGGCGAGGGCCGCCGTCCCGGTGAGGC
>NZ_VRUZ01000009.1:0-83965 GCF_008039485.1 Methylobacterium sp. WL69
GGAGACGGACGGGAAGGGCGGTGCGCGAGGAACTCCGGTCGACGGTCGCCGGGGAGACGCGCGGACGCGCGGCGTCGGGGGCGTTGTAGGGTTGATGCGCTTTGGCATCGCCCACACGCTCGGGCAGGGCGGTGTCGAGAACGGCCGAGAGAAGGCTGCGGGCTGCGGGGCGCTGAACCTTGCGGAACAGCTTGACCAGATCGAACACCCGATCGACGGAGCGAGCGACGGTCTCGTTCAGGGTCAGGTAGACGTAGACCGCCTCTTCCTCGTGCAGGCCGGCGGCACGCAGGGCCAGGGTGAGCAGATCGTAGCGCAGGTGCGGGTCCGGCGTCGCCGCCAAAAAATCTCGGCGCAGGCCCAGCATCTCGGCCAGGGCTCCGATGAAACCGGCGATGTCGCCGCGCCCCGAGAACCCGGTGAGGACCGCACCGGCCTCGCGTGGCGGCGGCGGGCATGGCCGGAGGGCGACCGTCGCCGCAATGGCCTCGCCGATAGCATCGCGACGGGCTTCGTCGGCGAACAGGAAGAGCGGAGAAAGGTCTGCCGAAGCCACATCCGTGCGGGCGAGGAGTGCCTCGGCGAGGTCGGCCGAGCGGCGTCCGCGCCCGACGAGACGTGCGAGGGTCTCGGCCCCGAGGGAGATCTGGCCGTTGAGGGCAAGTGCCGTATCGACCTCCGCCACGGCGCGGGCGGACAGGGCGTTGACGGTCGCCCGGTCGAGGTCCGGCCGCGCGGCGATGGCGGCGCCGAGATCGGCCCCATCCGTGAGGGCGGCTTCGATCACCGACGGCGTCAGGGACGGGGCTTCGGCGACGACGGCATCGCGGACGGCGCCCCCCCGCGCAGCCAGGATCGCCAGGATGCCGGGTGGCGTTTCCGGGAAGGCGGCGAGCTTGCGCGCCACGATCTCGGCGGTCTCGTCGTCGACGATGGGGATCAGCCCGCCGGCCAAGGCCTCGAAGGCCTCGAGGGTCTTCCGGTCGCGGAACGGAGCGGACAGGAACAGGTCCGTCTGCACCCGAAGGATCACAGGTTTCAGATCGAGCGTGTCGAGGCGCGACAGTTCGATCAGGCCGGAGAGGTCCGGCGCATCGTCGAGGGATGGGTGCATGGCACTTCGATTACGCAGAACTCGCTGTCCTAGGACTTAGCGGGTTTACGTGAATCAGCCTTTAAGCCCTCTGGCACCTCAGCGTGTCGTCCTGCGCCATCCCCGCAGATCACAGGCCCTGCATCGACCCGTGATCCACCGTCTTCAATGATCTGTCCTCAGACTGCGCGGCGCGCCTTGCCGTCCGCGTTGTCTGTGGCTTTATCCACGGTCTTGGGCATCGGCAGAACCACGGGCGTCGTGGCCCCGGCCGGCATCGGGTTGGATGTGGCAGCTGCGCTCGCAGCGGTCGCGACCGGCGTCGCGCCGTTCAGCGCGATCGTGGATGGAGGTCCGGCAGGCATGGCGGCCTCCGTCGGCTTGGCCGCCTCGATGGGCAGAACCGTCTCTTCCTGCGCCTCTGGCTCGTCGGGCCTGGTCTCGGAGGGGCCTGCCAGAACCTCCGTAGGCGTCTTCCACACGAACGCGTCGAGGCGGCCCGTGATCGGGGAGATGGGCGCCCAGCGCTCGGAGGCGATGCCGTCGGCGATCCACAGGGCATCGCGGGGGGCATGCGCCGCGCGGCCGAGCCACTCGCGCGACCGGGCGGCGCCGGCACCGTGCTCGGCCTCTTCCAGGCGCGCCATGGCGAGGCAGGTCCGCACGGACGGACGATCCGCCAACAGCGGCGCCAGGGCTTCTCGGGCCTGGGCGAATTCCCGGGCCTCGTAGGCCGCCTGCGCCATGGCGAGGCGGGCCTCCGGGTGCCAGGACGAGAGTCGCGCCAGGGTCTCCGCACGGGACAGGCGGTCGCGCACGGAATCGCCGGTCCGCAGGGTCATGTAGGTCTTGGCCAGATCCGGATGCGGCCCGGCGCGCCATGCGGCCTCGACGATCTTGGCGGCCTTCCGCAGGTCACCGCGCCGCGCGAGCAGACGTCCGGCCAGCGCTGCCGCCGGCACGAGGTCCGGTGCGAGCTTGACCGCCCTGAGCACCCGCTCCGTGGCGGCTTCCGGCTCACCGGCCTCGCGCTCCTGCGCGGCGGCGGTGAGGAGCACGGCACGCTGGCGGCGGGCGACGCCCTTCTCGATGAGTCCGAGGGATGCGCGGCGCTCGACGGTCTCCGTCGCGCCGCTCCAGTCGCCATCGGCGCATTGCGCTTCGAGGACGGCCTCGTTGGCCCAGGTGACGCTCGGCGCCAGGCGGGCGGCCTCGGCCGCATAGGCACGGGCCGACGCGTCGTCCTCGCGGCGGCGCGCCTCGACGAACAGGCCACGCAGGCCGAGAACCCGCGTTTCGGGATCGTCGACCATGCGCTGGAATGCGGATTCCGCGGCTTCCCGGTCTCCCGAAATCTGGGCCGCCTGCGCCTTCAAGAGCAAGGCAAGGGGCTCCGCCCCGAGCAGGCGCTCCGCATCGTTGGCGTGGCGCCGGGCGGCCATGGGATCGCCCGAGCCCACCGCGACCATGCCGCGCGACAGGGCGGAATAGCCCTTGGCCCGGCGCCGGTCACGTGAGCCGCGCACTAAGGCCTCGGGCAAGGTGATGAGACCCCGGACGATGGCCCAGATGAAGCCCACCACGATGGCTGCGATGAGGACGCCGATCAGCGCAATGGCGAGGCTGGTCGCCACCTCGTAGCCATTCCACACGATGGTGACGGAGCCGGGATGATCGGCGACCCAGGTCGCGCCGTAGGCAGCGACGGCGAGGAGGGCCAGGAAGGCGAGAGCGCGCCACATGGGATCAGAAACTCCTGGGCGTAGCGCCGGTCGAGCCGACGGTGCCGTAATCCGGGAACGGGAGCGACGGCCGCTCCCGGGAAATCGACGACGACGAAAAGATCGTCGACGATGAGCAGGTCGAACGGCGTGCCCCGCGCAGGACGCGCCCGCTGGGATGCCGGCGTCTCAACGCGACGCACCAGCGGATGGCAACCCCTTGAACGCTTCCGAAAGCAGGGCCTGGGCCGCTTCCCCGGCCGCCGCGCGGGACTTGAGCTTGGTACCGAACTCGCCGGCTTGGGAGCGGATGTCCTCCGGGAGTGCCGCGAAAGCCTGGGCAGCCTCCGCGATGGCACCGCGGTCGAGGGCATCCTGCACCTTCGGCACTGGATCGGCGGCGGGTGCCGCCCCCTGGGCCGATGGGGCGGGAGTCTCCACCTTGCGAACCTGGACGATGGACTCGGCCATGCTCATCAGTTTCTGACTGAAGTCTCCGGTCTCGGCCACGCTTCGGACTTGCGACGCCCGGCGGGCGGCTGCGATCTTGTCCGCCACCGGGCGGAACTCGGCCGCGAGCGCCCGGGACGTCGGTGCGCCTCGCTCGGCGAACACCGCCACGGCGGTGAGACGGGCGGGGTCGCCGGGCTCATAGTTGCGCAGGGCCGAAAGCGCATCGACGTAGGGCGATCCAGTGTTCAGGGCGGTGACGATCCGGTCGGCCGCGACCACCCTCAGGGCCGCCTGCACCGTGGTGACCTCGGCGCGTTCGGACAGCGCCTTGTCGAGGCCGGCGATCCTGTCGGACTGCGCCTGGATTTGGGTCTGGACCTGACGCTCGATGCCCTTGGCCGCCTCGGCGGCCTGCGTCTTGCCGGCCTCCGCCGCCTGCTGGCTCGCCTGGGTGGCGGCCTGGACCTTCGCCTCGACGGCCTGCTGAACCTCCGTCAGCTTCTGGCCGAGGTTCTGCGTCGCCTCGGCATTGGCTTTCGCCCGGTTCTCGGCAGCGGTCTCGATCGCGGCCAGTTTGGGAGCGAGGTCGGGTTGCTCCATGGGTTTCGGTGCGGCCGCGATCTGGCTTTCCACCGTCTTGAGGCGCTCGGCGAGGGCCGTCACTTGCGCGGCGTCACCGTTACCCGGGTTCACCGCCATGCGGGCTTCACCACCCTGGTCGCGGCCGGGCTCCTCCTGAAGCGCCGAAAGGCGCTGGTCGAGGCTGTCGAGGCGGGTAACGATGTCCGGTGGCAGGACGGCTGCCTGCGACACGGAGCCGTCGCTGTTCGGGGCCGGCGCGGCGCTTGCCTTCTGAAGGGCTTCGCGCGCGGTCGACACGGCGTCCGGTACCGCCTTCAATGCGCTCTCGTTGGACGCGACACGCTGGGACAGGCGGGCAACCTCGTCCTTGGGAGCCAAAGCGGCGATTCGTTCATCGAGGGCGGCGAGACGACCGTCGTCGGGATGGCCGAGCACACCGGCGCGCTCGACGGCGAACAACAGGCCGGCACCGATGACGCCGCCGAGGAGACCAGCCGTCGCCACCGAGCCGAAGCCGGGACCACGCGCCGCCGACGCCGGGGGCGTCGGGGCGATCTTGGGTGTCGTGCCACCCGACCCCGCGGCCGATTTGGCCGCATCCCCCGTCAGACCGCCCACCGCCGACTTCGAATCGACGGATGCGAGCCCGGCGTACTTGGTCTCCTCGGACTTACTATCCGCGGACTTGCCATCCCCAGGCTTTGTCGCGACGCCCGGCATGATGCCGGCGCCCGTGGCCGACGTCTTCTGCGCCGGCGCGGGATCGGGCAGGCGCTTGGCCTTGAGGTCGATGATCGGGCCGTCCGTCGTGGATGCCGCCGGCCGCGGCGTACCCTGAGGTCCACTGGTGAAGGTCGCGGTCCTCGGGGCGTCCTTCGTGTCCGCCTTCGGCACTTCGCCGTTGCCGAGGTTGCCCTTGCCGGGGTCATTCTTGCTGGCGTTGCCCTTGCCTGGCTCGGTCTTCGGCGGATCGACTTTGCTCGCTTCGACCTTCGGCGGCTCCTTCGACGCGTCGGATGGCTTCACCGGCTCGGACGCCTTCGTGTCGGCGGGCTTCGGAGCGACGGGCTTCCCCGTCTCGATGGCTCCCAGGCCATCGGCCGATCGGGGCGCGTCGGCGGATTTCGCCACGGGTGATCCGGCGGGCTTCGCCGCTTCTCCGGGGAGGGGAGCCGACGCCGCGGAATCCGGCTTCGTGCCGGACGCAGCCGGCACGGCTCCCGGGGATGATGGTGTCGGCTTGGATGCCTCGGGCGGGCGCGCACCGGGGGCGCTGCTCGGTCGGTCGGCGTCGCTGTTGGGTGGTTTCACGGTTGTTGCTCCCTTCCCGACGCTGCCCCGTCCCCCGCACCGGTTCTCGGTGCTCTGCGGGTTCGGCGATCGCGACCCAGTTTCTTGGAAATCGTCCTAGCACCACGGCCCGCGCCGGTGCGAGGCCCTTCCGTCAGGTTCCCGTCGCCAAACCTGCCAGAAGCGTTTCCTCGTCCGGCCGTTCCGCCACGAAATGCACGTCGAGGCCCGCCGCGACCAGGGGCGCGGCCACGTCACCCGACAGGCAGTAATGCTTGAGCGCGCCGAAGGCTCCGCCGAGCTCCGCCCGGCATGCCAGACCGTAGGCTGTCTCGGCGCTGCGCCGCGAGTAATGGAGAACGGCCTCCAGTGAGCCTGGATACGCTCCGAGCGCCGTCGCGATGGCTGTCGGCAGTACTGACTCAGCCACTGCCGCGTAGGCGACCACGCTCGAGATCGGATAGCCCGCCGTCCGCAGGGATGCCGTCGGCTCCGCCTTGCCGTCGGCGCCGGCCACATGGAGAAGGAGACTTCCCGCCGGCAGGGTGGCGCGGACCAGGACGACGAGATGAGCGGCATCGCCCCCCGCCTCCGCGACCGCGCAGAGCCCGGCCCGGCGGGCGAGGGCCGCCGTCCGCGCGCCCACGGCGAAAGCCGGGACGTGTTCGAATCTCACCCGATCGGCGGCCGTCAGGGCCGCCACGGCGTTGGCGCTCGTGAGTAGCAACCCGGCGAAGGCGGCTGCGGGAAGGGCCGCGCCCGTCGGGCGAATGGTCAGGACCGGCGCCACGACGGGGGTATGGCCGAGGGCCGAGAGGCGCCGTCCCGTTCGCGCCGCGCCCGGCTCCGGCCGTGCCACCCAGATCCGCATCCCGTTCACCCCGTCCGGTCGTTGCCCTGATACCGCCGGGCCGTCTAGGATGCACCGGTCAAAACCACGTGCCGGTGGGGCCGGCCGTGATGGGCATTTTCCTCACGTGGCGCGCGCACCCTCCCGGTCGTCTCACCCTCGGATCACACGCCCCGCATGAACGTCCTCCCCAAATGAACGTCCTCGGCATCGAAACGACCTGTGACGAGACCGCCGCCGCCCTGGTCTGCCCCGGCGAGGGTGGACGCGGGCGCATCCTCTCCAACGAGGTCCTGAGTCAGATCGCCGAGCATGCGGCCTACGGCGGCGTGGTGCCGGAGATCGCCGCACGGGCGCATGTCGAGGTCCTGGACCGGCTGATCCTCCGCGCCCTCGATGGCGCCGGCCTGCGCCTCGCGGACGTCGACGGCATCGCGGTGGCGGCGGGCCCTGGCCTCATCGGTGGCGTCCTCATCGGCCTCGTGACGGCCAAGACCCTGTCGTTGGTCGCGCGAAAGCCCCTCATCGCCGTCAACCACCTCGAGGCCCATGCCCTTACGGCACGTCTCACGGATGGAATCGGGTTTCCCTACCTCCTGCTCCTCGCCTCCGGCGGCCATACCCAGCTGGTGGCGGTCAAGGGAGTGGGCGACTACGTGCGCCTCGGCACCACCATCGACGACGCCATCGGGGAAGCCTTCGACAAGGTCGCGAAGCTTTTGGGCCTCGGCTACCCGGGCGGCCCCGAGGTCGAGCGCATGGCCGAGACCGGCGACCCCGAGCGCTTCGCCCTGCCGCGCCCCATGCTCGGCCGGCGCGATGCCAACTTCTCCCTGTCCGGCCTCAAGACCGCCCTGAGGATCGAGGCGGAGAAGCTGGCGCCCCTCTCCAGCGTCGATGTGGCCGACCTCTGCGCCGGCTTCCAGGCGGCCGTGGTCGACGTCATCGTCGATCGGCTGCGGGTGGCCATGCGCGACTTCGCGACGGTCGCCGGCCATCCGACGGCGCTGGTCGCCGCCGGCGGCGTCGCGGCCAACGGCGCTATCCGCCGGGTCCTCACGACACAGGCCGGGGAAGCCGGACTCCCCTTCGTGGCGCCGCCCTTGGCGCTCTGCGGCGACAACGGCGCGATGATCGCCTGGGCCGGCATCGAGCGCCTGCGGCTCGGCCTCGTCGACGATCTCACCGCCCCGGCCCGCGCCCGCTGGCCGTTCGCTGAGCCCATCGCCGCCGCCTAAGAGGAGCCCCCATGAGCAGACCAATCGCCGTGGTCGGCGGCGGTGCCTGGGGGACGGCGCTCGCCAACGCGGCCGCCGTCGCCGGTCATCCCGTGATCCTGTGGCTGCGCGACGCCGCCGCCGCCGCCCGCCTGGAAGCGACCCGCGAGAACGCGCGCTATCTGCCCGGCGTGTCCCTCCATGCCGCCATCCGCGCCACGTCCGATGCGCGAGACCTGCGCGACGCCGGAACGGTGCTGATGGTCACCCCGGCCCAGACGCTGCGGGCGGTCCTGTCGGACCTCGCCCCGTCCTTCGATCCGGGAACGGCCATCGTGCTCTGCGCCAAGGGGATCGAGCGCGGCAGCGACGCGTTCATGAGCGCGGTCGCCGCCGACATCGTCGGATCCGACGCCCCCGTGGCCGTGCTGTCGGGGCCGAGTTTCGCGGCGGACGTCGCCCGCGGCCTGCCCACCGCCGTCACCCTGGCGGCCGCCGATGCGGGTCTCGCCGCCCGCCTCGCCACCGCCCTGTCGGGGCCGAACCTGCGCGTCTACCACACAGACGACGTCCGCGGCGTCGAGGTCGGCGGCGCTGGCAAGAACGTGCTCGCCATCGCCTCCGGCATCGTCGCAGGACGGGGTCTCGGTGAATCGGCACGGGCCGCCCTCATCGCCCGGGCGTTCGCCGAACTCATGCGCTTCGCCCGAGCCTATGGCGGTCGACCGGAGACCCTCATGGGCCTGTCGGGCCTCGGCGACCTCGTCCTTACGGCGTCGTCGCCGCAATCGCGCAACTTCGCCTTCGGCTTGGCGCTCGGCGCCGGAGCGTCGCCCGACGAGGCCGCCGGCGGCAAGCTCGCCGAGGGCGCCTACACCGCCGCCGCCCTCGTGGCCCTGGCCCGTGCCCGGGCCGTCGAAA
Source organism: Methylobacterium sp. WL69 (assembly GCF_008039485.1). Taxonomy (NCBI): domain Bacteria; kingdom Pseudomonadati; phylum Pseudomonadota; class Alphaproteobacteria; order Hyphomicrobiales; family Methylobacteriaceae; genus Methylobacterium; species Methylobacterium sp. WL69. The sequence goes on from NZ_VRUZ01000009.1 coordinate 8,128, forward strand.
TGCCCGTCGCCGAGGCGGTCGCCGCCGTCGTGGCGGGGACGGCCAGCGTCGAGACCGTCATCGCCGCCCTCCTGGCGCGTCCGCTCAAGGGCGAGGCGGAATGAAGCCCGGACCGATCCACGCCTTCCTCGCCGGCTATGGCCAGGACGGTGCCGGGCGCCTGCTGGCGGAGGTGGTCGCGTTCGGCGATGCGCGGATCGAGGGCGTGCACGATTTCATCCAGTGGTGCTTCCCGCTTCACGAAGCGAGCCTCGCCGTGCCCGGTGCACCCGTCCTGACCCGCGCCGAGGCCGCTGCGATCCGGGCCGACGCGGCCGCCCTCGCAGGCCTGCGTGCGGTGCGCGACCGAATGATGAACTTCTACGCGCAGACCGACGGTTGGCTGCGCACCCACGACCACAATCACCTGCGCATCACCCGTATCCTGCGGGCCCTGCGCGATCTCGTGGGATTGGCCGAGGCCCGGGCCTTCCACGATCTGGTGCTCGCGCGCAACGCCGGCGCCGGCGCCCCGGTCAATCCGGACAGTCTTCGTTACTGGTCCGCCGCCCTCGCGGGGGACTGACGGCCACGCTTCTCCGATGGTAAGGCATCCGCCGTTTCCCGGAGATCCGCATGGCCCACTGGCTCTACAAGTCCGAACCCGCCACGTGGTCGTGGGATCAGCAGGTCGCCGCCGGGGCCGCCGGCACCCATTGGAACGGCGTGCGCAACCACGTCGCCAAGAAGAACCTCCAGGCCATGGAGGTCGGCGAGCTCGGTTTCTTCTACCATTCCAACGAGGGCAAGGCGGTGGTCGGCCTCGTCGAGGTGATCCGTCCGTACTATCCGGACGATTCCGACCCCACGGGCCGCTTCGGTATGGTGGACCTGCGCGCCGTGGCAGCGCTCCCCCGGCCGGTCTCCCTTGAGGCGATCAAGGCCGAGCCGCGCCTCGCCGCCATGGTCCTCGCCAACAATTCCCGCCTGTCGGTGCAACCGGTGACGGAGGAAGAATGGGCGATCGTGCGGGCGATGGGCGGGCTCGCCTGAGCCTGGCCGCTCACCCCTGCCGCTGCGCCTGCGTCACCGCCACGTGGATGAGTTCGGCGAGCGTGCGCACGCCGAGCTTCTGCCGCATCTGCGAGCAGGCGTTGGTGACGGTCTTGTAGCTCACCGACAGGTCGCTCGCGATGGCACCGTAGGACTTGCCCTGGGCCAGACGCGCCAGGATCTGCTGCTCGCGCGGCGTCAGCTGCGCCTCGGGCGTGCGGCGCGGGTCCGTCCGCAGCATGGCGACCTCCGTGGCGAGGCGGCGGTCGAGGTAGACATGGCCGGCGCGGACGCGGTCGAACGCCTCGAACAACTCGCCGGAGGCGTGGTCCTTGAGGACGTAGCCGAGGGCCCCCGCCTCGAGGGCGCGGGCCACGATGACCGGATCGTTGTGCATGCTGAACACGAGGATGCGCACCTGCGGATCGACGCCGCGCATCCGTCGGATCAGGGCGAGCCCGGCGAGCCCGCTCCCCTGAAAGGTCAGGTCGCAGATCACCATGGACGGCTTGAGGCGGTGGAAGGCGCGATAGGCCGATACGACCGTGGTCGCCTCGACGATGCGCTCGACACCGGCATCCTCCAGCACCCGGCGGCAGCCCTGGAGCACGATCGGGTGATCGTCGATGACGAGGACGGGCGCTCGCGTGAGGGTGGTGGGGATCGCATTCATGCGTCGGAGATCACGCTCGTGTCCTCGGACCGTTCGGAACCGAACGGTATCATGATCCGGACAACCGTCCCGGGCGACCCGTTGTCAAGCACCAAAGTGCCGCCGAGGGCTCCGACGCGCTCGCGCATCCCCGACAAACCAAGTCCGACCCGGTGATCGGGGGCGATTCCGCCGCCGTCGTCGCGCACGGTGATCATGAGGCGGCCCCCCGCTTCCTCATAGGCCTCCACGGTCACTTGGACCGCCCGCCCGTGCCGCACGGCGTTTGTCATGCTCTCCTGGATGGAGCGGAACACCGTCAGGTCGGTGACGTCGCCGTAGCCGGGCCCAAGTCCGTCGAATGTGCCGGTAAACCCGGTGCCCGAGTGGCGTCGGGTGAAATCCCGCAACAGCAGAACGAGGCAGTCGGGCAGGGGAACTTGCCCCAGGGCGTGCGGACGCAGGCGGTTGAGGAGGTCGCGGTTCAGGGTCTGAACCTGACCGACGATGGTGCTGATCTCCTCAGCGCGCTGGGCGAGCTTCGTCCGGTCGGGCGCGACCTCGGCCCGTGCCATGCGGATCACCGAGGCGGCGTTGGCCTCGAGGGCGAAGAGGCACGGGCCGAATTCATCGTGGAGTTCCAGGGCCGTCGCCCGGCGCTCGTCGTCCTGGGCGGAGAGGAGCTGGCGATTGAGCCGGCCGTTGGCCGCGCGGGTCTCCGACAGGGCCTGGGCCACGCTGTTGAAGCGCGCGGCGATGATGGCGAGCTCGCGGGACGCCGGGGGGGCGAGGCGCGCGGTGTAGTCCTGCCGCTCGAGCTGGGTCAGGCCGTCGGCGACCTGAGTCAGGGGTGCCAGCACCCGGCCGAACGCCACGTACAGGGCGATGAGCAGTCCGAGGCTGACGAGCAGGCTCGCCACCGACAGGGACACGGCGTAGCCCCAGACCTCGTCGATCTCGTCGCGGGGCTGGGTGGTGATCCGCGCCATGCCGATGTTCCGGCCCTGGACGACGATGGGCAGCTCGTGCCGGCGCGCCTCCGGCGCGATGAGGGCGACGAACCAGTGCGGGGAGTCGTGCTGGTCCCGGCGCAGGCGCGGGGAGGGCGCCGGCACGACGGCGCCCGACGCGTCGAGAACGGTGACGCGCACGTGACGCAGGCCCTGGACACGCAGGCGCAGGGTTTGGAGCAGGGTCTCGGGCGAGGCCGATTGCGCGAGATCGATGGTATCGGAGACGAGGAGCTCGACATTGGACAGGGCGGCCTTCATCTCGACCTCGACGGCCGAGCGCGCGTTCAGCACGATGACACCGCACGACAGCAGGGCCGCCAGGAGATCGATGGCCAGAACCAGGACGATCATCCGCGTCCGCGTCGGCAGGCGCGCCCAGAAGGTGGGGGGGGCAGTCCAGACGGATGGGTTCGAGGCGGGAGCCGTCGTCATGTTCGGAGTGCCGGGGAACGGGGCGGGACGTAAGCCGCTTGTAGCCCACTCGCCATGGGATGGAACGCGCGGAGCACGGTTCTCCCGCGTCTACGCTGGACCCGCGGACCATGGTTGATCCGCGCGACGCGATTCGCGATCACCTCGCGCGGGCCCTCGACGATCCGGCATCGCGCTGGAGCCTCGGCGGGTTCGGCGCCGTGGCAGAGTTCGACTGCGCCGCTGGCGAGCCCGTCACGTGCCTCGGACGGTTCGGGCGGTTGACCCCGCGTGGCGCCCTGATCCTCGACCCCACCGACGACCTCGTGATGGTGGCCTACGAGACCGGCTTCACGGGCGGCTGGAGCCATTGCGTCGCCCTGTGCCTTCCCGCAGCCGGGGCCCTGGTGTCGGGTGTTGAAGTGGTCAACCTGCGGGGAGCGGATACGGGCGCCGCCCGCCCCCAGGATCGCGATGCCCTGATCTTCGACCTTGGACTTGGGATGCCGCAGGGCTGGGCCGGGCTTCGGACCCGAGATCCAGACCTCGTCGCCCGCCTGTCGGCGGCGTGCGGCGTGTCGGCCTTCGCGTCCGGCAGCCCTGTAGCCCGGCTTCTCGCCGAACGGCGCGTCGATGTGGTGATGGGAACGCCGCTCGGGCGGATCGAGGTGTTCGGTGGCCCTGCTGCGCCCGCCATGGGAGGGCCGCGTGCCTTCGTCGCTCCGCGGATGTTGCGGGCGGGCCGAACCCATGCGGCCACGGCGCCAATTCCACCGGGCCTCGTCCCCTGCGCCCTTCTCCATCCGCCCCATCCGTGCCGTGATGCGGAGGGGCGGCCAATCCCATTCGATGCAGGCAATCACGCCGCGTTCCAGGCGGTGCTGTCCCGTTGGGGAGACCCTCGCCTCGTCGCCCTCAAGGAGCGGCTCGCAGCAGGCGAAGCCATGCCCCGCGGCGCCGGCCGAGCGGCGCGCGCGGTCGGCCGGGTCGTCGCGGCGCAGGTCGCATGTCAGGCTGAAAGCATCCTCGAACCCGATACCGGCAAGATGGTGCCTGGGTCGTCCCGGGACGTGGAGAAGTCGATCCGCGACACCACTCGTTAAAGCGTACGGCTTAATCCAGATACCAACCGGGTAATCTCGGGCTTCGACTGTCGATACGTTGCCGGACATCTTCATGCCCCATTGTCGGGATCAGTTCACGAACACGGCACCGCGTCAGCAGCTGAAAACGGCTGCAGGGTGCGTTCGGGATGAGTTCACGCTGATGTCGATTGCCCTCGATCCGTCCGAGATGCGCGCCCCCGGGGAAGGCCACGCCCCGGTCAAGCGGCGTATTCCCTCGGGCGTCGGCCGCCTCGCCCTGCTCACGCTCCTTGGAAGCGTCGGCCTCGTCGGCCTGTCGGCTGGAGCCTATTCGATGCTTTCGGGCCTGGCCGGTCCGCCGCCCTCCAAGGTACGCATGGGTCGGGTCTCGACCGATTGGCCCGACCTGCGCGACGGCGTGCCCGCGCTTGTCTCCAGTGTCGGTACGCCTGCGCCGATCGCGGCCCCGGCGGCCCCACCGGTGCGCGAGGCCGCCTTGGCCGATCCCGGTTCTGCCAAATCCCTCGCCGCGCCCATCGAGGTGATGACGGCCCAGCCCAGGGCGGTCGGGGCCAAGCCGGCCGAGATCAAGCCCCCGCAGGTTGTCAGCGTGGCGCCGGCCACCAAGCCCACCCGCCTGCCCGTCATCGAGAACGCCGCGACGCTGCCCAACGCACCCGCCGTCGCCCTCGTGGAGAAGGCTCGTACGGTGCCCCTCGTCGCCCCGACGCCCACCGAGACAACCCGCGCCCGTGCCACGACGGGCACTGCTTTCGCCGCCTTGCCGCCCGCCCCAGCAGAAGGCGCGTCCAAGCCGAAATCAGCCCCATCCGTGGCGCGAGCCAAGCCCGCTGCCAAGCCGGTTCCGGTCGCTGTCGAAAAGGTCGCCGCGGCTCAGCCGCCGCGGGCTGCCGAGCCGGAGGCCGAAGAGACCGAGATGTTCGGCATGAAGGTGCCGTCCCTGGCGCCCATGGGCCGCAAATTCGCCGAAGGCGTCGAAGCCCTGGGCAACGCCGTCAAGCGACTGCCCGAGCAGTTCTGAGGGCAGTTCGACCCAGGCCGAATCTGCCCGTCAGACTAGGCAAAGTGATCTGACCGAACGCTTCGGCGAACTTCATCCGGCTACCCAGCCCAGAGGTGGCGGGGCTGCGACCTCCAGGGATGCCCTCCGGGATCGCATGATTCCGAAACGCCCTCCTTCGGGGCCTCCGATCCACTCGATCCCATGAGATGACGATACATACGAGGAAGGCGCGATCCCTCGCGGGATCGCGCCTTCCTGGTGTCGTCACCTTACCCCTGCGCGGCGAGGCGCCGCTACGACTTCGCCTTGCTGCGCGGCTTCTTGCCGATTTCCCGCTCGTGGCGGGCACCGCGGGGGCTCTTGAAGCCCTTGGGGCCGCTGGCCTCCTGGTCGCTGCCGGCCCCGTCGAGGAGCGCCTCGACCTGAATTTCCGGCGATCCGTTCTTGGCGAAGGTCTGAGCGAAGCGCGAGGCCGCGCCGCCGCGCACCTCGAACTTGGTTTCCCGGTCGAAGATGCGGATGGCGCCGATCTCCTGACGGCCGATATTGCCGCGCCGGGTCAGCATCGGCAGCAGGCGGCGCGGATCGGCATTGTCGCGCCGGCCGAGGTTGAGCCGGAACCACACCGAGGGGCCTTCGGCGTCGATGCGTGCGGTATCGGCGGGATCGTAGACCGGCCGGGCCTTGCGCTCGGGGCCGGCGCCCGGATCGGTCACGTCCTCGGGCTCGGGCAGACGGGCACGGTAGATCCGGGCCAGGGCCGCGGCGAGTTCCTGCGGCGTGCGCCGGGCGAGCAGGGCCTCGCCCATGGCGACGTCTTCCTCGGCCGGGGCCTCGGTGAACAGCGGGTCCTGCCACATGCGCTCGCCGTCGAGGGCGCGGATCTCGTCCGCCGTGGGCGGGCCGGCCCATTCGGCGTTGACCTTGGCGATGGCCAGCATCTGCTCGGCGCGCCGGCGCTTGGAGGCCGGGATCAGCAGGACGGAGGTTCCCTTCCGCCCGGCGCGGCCCGTGCGGCCGGACCGGTGCTGCAGCACTTCGGCGTCGTGGGGCAGGTCGGCGTGGATCACCAGACTCACGGTGGGCAGGTCGATGCCGCGCGCAGCGACGTCGGTGGCGACACAGACCTTCGCGCGGCCATCGCGAAGCGCTTGGAGGGCGGCATTGCGCTCACCCTGGCCGAGTTCGCCCGAGAGTGCCACGGCCAGGAAGCCGCGCTCCGTCAACACGGCTTGGAGGTGGCGCACGGCGTTGCGGGTGTTGCAGAACACGATGGCGGTGGGCGCATCGGTGAACCGCAGGGTATTGACCACCACGTGCTCCAGCTCGCGCGGCACCACGCGCACGGCCCGGTAGGTGATGTCCTCGTGGCCGCGCTCCTGGCCCTTCACGGCGATGCGCAGGGCGTCGTTCTGGTAGCGCTCTGCCAGGGTCGCGATGGCCTTCGGCAGGGTCGCCGAGAACAGCAGCGTGCGTCGCTCCTTCGGGGTCACCGACAGGATGAATTCCAGATCATCCCGGAAACCGAGGTCCAGCATCTCGTCGGCCTCGTCGAGGACGACGGCGCGCAGATCCTGGGTTGCGAGGTTGCGGCGCTCGAGGTGGTCGCGCAGGCGGCCCGGCGTGCCGACGACGATGTGGGCGCCGTCGTTGAGCTGGCTGCGCTCGCGGCGCGGGTCCATGCCGCCCACACAGGAGATCACCCGCGCGCCGGTCTCGGCGTAGAGCCAGGACAGTTCGCGCTCGACCTGAAGGGCGAGCTCGCGGGTGGGCGCGATGACCAGGGCCAATGGCGCGCCGGCCGGGCCGAACCGCTCCGCGCCGTCGAGCAGGGTGTCGGCGAAGGCCAGGCCGTAGGCCACGGTCTTGCCCGAGCCCGTCTGGGCCGAGACGAGGAGGTCGCGCCCCTGCGCGGCCGCTTCGATCACCGCATTCTGGACGGGTGTGGGGTCTTCGTAGTCGCGCGCGGCCAGAGCTCGGGAGAGCGGGGCCGGCAGGGTCGGAAAGGGCACTGAGGAGCCTTGCGGGCAAACAGGCGAGAATCCGCCGGGAGTTGGCCGCGCAAAGCGCGAATCGATCCCCTCGGTGCGTGATTCCGGCCTCGATCGGTTACGGATACGGCGTCTTGTAGCGGGAACCGCGTCCGCGCGCCATCTCCGCGCACGCATGGGTGGCTTCCCGCACAGTTAAGTCTTGTCTTTCGGTCGTGCCCGTGACCCCCGTGGGCCATTCGCGGACGGCTCGACGAGATCTCGTACCTCGCGGTGCGAAGCCCGACGGTGACAGGGGGAATGATGGCGGCAGTATTGCGGCTGGTCGTGGCGTGGACGAGCGTCGCCGCGTTCTTCGTGTTCGGGCCGGCCTGGCTCGCCGACCTCGGGGCCCCGCTGTGGGCTTCGGGTCTGTTTCTGTGGCTGTTCCTCGTGATCCTGTGGGCGGCGTTCGGCGTGGTCCACGAGGCCGAGGAACTCGCCCACCGCCTCGGCGAGCCCTACGGCACCCTGGTCCTGACGCTTTCCATCGTCGTCATCGAGGTGGTGCTGGTCTCGGCGGTGATGCTGTCCTCCAAGGCGGTGCCGACGCTCGGACGCGACACGATGTTCGCTGTGTTGATGATCGTCCTCAACGGCATCGTCGGCCTCGGGTTGCTCATCGGCGGCCTGCGCCACCACCAGCAATCCTACAACCTTCAGGGTACCTCGGCCTTCCTGTCGGTGATCATCCCGCTCACGACCATTGCGCTCATCATCCCGAACTTCACCACCTCCACCATCGGCGGCACGCTCACCCCCGTGCACGCGATCTCGTTCTCGGTCTTCACGGTGGCCCTCTACGGCATCTTCCTGCTGATCCAGACCGGCCGGCACAGCAGCTTCTTCATCCACGACGGCGGTCGCGTGGCGAAGTCGAACCCTGGGACCGTGAGCCCGGAAGCGGCCTCCGATGGGGAGGGTCGCGACACCGGTGCGATCCTCCGGCACGTGGCGCTTCTCATCGCCAATATTCTGCCCATCGTGCTCCTGTCGAAGAGTCTGGCCGCCATTCTGGACCACGGGATCGAGGCCCTTGGGGCTCCTTCGGCACTGGGGGGCGTGCTCATCGCCGCCATCGTATTCACGCCGGAGGGCATCAGCGCCCTCAAGGCCGTGGCGCGCAACGAACTGCAGCGGGCGATCAACCTCTGCCTCGGAGCGGCGACCTCCACCGTCGGTCTCACGGTACCGGCGGTTCTGGCGGTCGGCCTGCTCACGGGCCAGACCGTGGTGCTCGGCCTCGCGCCGACGGAGATGACGCTCCTCGTCGTCACCCTCATCCTCAGCACCCTGACGTTCTCAGGACTGCGCACCACGGTGCTCGAAGGCGCCGTCCACCTCGTGGTGTTCTTCGTCTACCTCGTGTTGATCTTCAGCCCGTGATTCACCGACGCCCGGAAGCGACGACATGAGCGAGGTTCTGGTCATCGGAGCCGGGGTCGTCGGCCTCGCCGTTGCCCGTGCGGTCGCCCGGCGGGGCCACACCGTCGTGGTGGCGGAGGCCGCGGGTGCCATCGGTACCGGCGTCTCCGCGCGCAGTTCCGAGGTGATCCACGGCGGAATGTATTATCCGGAGGGATCGCTGCGCGCACGGCACTGTGTCGCCGGCGCGGCGATGCTCTACGCGTTCTGCGCGAGCCACGGGGTGCCGCACCGGGCCTGCGGCAAGCTCATCGTCGCCACCGACGAGACGGAACGCGCGGCCATTGCCAAGATCCATGCGCGTGGTGTCGCCAACGGTGTCGAGGGCCTCACGCTCATCGATGGGGCGGAGGCCCGCGCCCTCGAACCCAACCTCACCTGTGTCGCCGCCCTGCACGCGCCCGGCACGGGCATCATTGACAGCCACGCCTTGATGCTCGCCCTCCAGGGCGACATCGAGGATCGCGGTGGCGCCATCGCGTTCCACAGCCCCGTGGCGGGCCTCGCCAGAACCGGCGGCGCCTGGGTCGCGACCGTGAACGGGGACGAACTCGCCTTCGACGCCGTCGTGAACGCCGGCGGTCTCGGCGCGCACGGCGTTGCCGCGCGCGCCGCAGGTTATCCCTCGGAGCGCATCCCACCCAGGATCCTGGCCAAGGGCAGCTATTTCGGCTGCCTCGGCCGTCCGACGTTTTCGCGGTTGATCTATCCCGCGCCCGTCGAGGGCGGTTTGGGAATTCATCTCACCCTCGACCTTGCCGGGCGCATGCGCTTCGGCCCCGACGTCGAATGGATCGAGGCGGAGAATTACGACGTCGATCCCGGCCGCGCAGACGCGTTCGTGCGGGCGATCCGGCGCTACTGGCCCGGTCTGCCCGAGGGTGCCTTGACGCCGGATTATGCCGGCATCCGCCCGAAGCTCACGGGGGCCGGCGCGCCGGCGGCGGACTTCCTCATCGACGGACCGGCGGAGCACGGCTTGGCCGGCCTCGTCCACCTCTTCGGTATCGAGAGCCCCGGCCTGACGTCGAGCCTGTCCCTGGCCGAAGAGGTCGCCGACCGCCTGTGTCCGCGAGATCCCGTCAGCCGCCGAAGCGCTCGGTCCGAATCGTGCCGGGTGGGAGGCCTGCCTCGACGAGAAGGTCGGCCGCCGCGGATACGAACGGGTTAGCACCGCAGAGATAGGCGTGCCGCGGCCGCCCGAGGCGCGTCAGGGCCTCGCCCACGAGCGTCGCATCGATGCGCCGACCGCCCTCCCGGGTGAGGCTCAGCATGAGGTCGAAGCCCGGCTCGTCGTGGGCACGCCGGCTCAGCTCGTCGCGGGCGATGGCCTCCGCCCCGTGACGCACGGAATAGAGCAGCAGGGCCGGTACCGTGGGAGCCGCCTCGGCCCGGTGACGCAGCATCGCCAGCAGCGGCACCACACCGGAGCCGCCCCCGACGAGAAGGAGGGGCCCCCCATCCTGCGCACGCCAGACGAACCCGCCGCCGATGGGGCCACGCAGTTCGATCGTGTCACCCACCTCCGCCACGCCATCGAAGAAGCTGGACACCTCGCCCTGCGCCGACCCCTCGACCATAAGCTCAATCGTGCCGTCGTTACCCGGTGCCGAGGCGATGGAGTAGCTCCGCTGCGCCTGATAGCCGTCCGGGGCCGTCAGACGCACATCGACGTGCTGGCCGGCCAAGGCGATCCGATCGAACGCAACGGCGAGCCTGAAGCTTTTCACTCGGGCCGTCACGGGCGTGATGCCGATGATGGTCGCACTCAGCCAGGGGAGGGGGGACGGTTCAATCACCTGTGAAGCGCTGCTCGCGCCATGGGTCGCCGTACATATGGTATCCGCGCATCTCCCAGAATCCGCCCTCGTCCTTCTCGGTGAAACGCAAACCCTTCAACCACTTGGCGCTTTTCCAGAAGTAGAGGTGCGGTACGAGCAGACGGGCCGGGCCGCCATGGTCGGGGGCGATCGGTAGCCCGTCGTAATGGGTCGCCACCAAGGCGCGGCCGCCCGTGAGATCGGCGAACGGCACGTTGGTGGTGTAATCGTCATGTCCTTCGGCAAGGGCGAAGGCCGTTGGTGCCGAGATGCCGGCGTCGGCCAGAAGATCGTCGATGCCGACCCCCTCCCACGCCGTGTCGAACTTCGACCACTTCGTGACGCAGTGGATTTCTCCGCCCCAGCGGGTCCGAGGCAGGGCGCTGAAGTCCTGCCAGGTCCAGCTCTTGAGGGGACGCGAACCGACGCGCAGGGTGAAGCGCCACGTCTCGCGATCGACCCGCGGGGTCGGACCGATCTGCAGTACAGGGAAATCTTGCGTCAGGTACTGACCCGGTGGCAGGCGTTCGCGCGTCGCCTCCGATGGCGGTCGTCCAGTGAAGCCGCGTGTGCTCATGCTCACCTCGTTCGCGTTACGGTTATCGACGCACAGTCTTGTTCGATCGGCGACGTCAGCGGTCGCGAATGACGATCCAGAGGGCGTGGATCATGCCCGGGACGATGCCGAGGACGGTCAACAGGATGTTGAGCAGGAACTGCAATCCGATGCCGGCCGTCATCAGGACGGCGAGGGGGGGCAGGAAGATGGCAAGCAGGATGCGAACGAGATTCGACACGATGTCTCCGTGACGTGATGCGGCTCATGGAAGGGCGCAGAGGCAACTGTACCGCTTGTCTCCGGGTTCCAGGTGGAGGTTTTTAAACCTCTGTCTGTAGGGATGTGGCTGACGCGGCATATTCCCGGACCATGATCCAGACGCTCATCCTCGATGTCGAGCACGCCGTGTCCATCGGAACACCCGATCAGCGGGCGGCGATGCTGCGCCGGATCACGGCCCTGTTCCTGGACCATGCCGTGCGTTTGGGCGAGACCGAGGTCGAGCCCTTCGACGCGATCCTCCTCCATCTGGCTCAGAACGTCGAGGTCGCGGCCCGAGCCGTCCTCGCCGAAGAAATCTCCGAGATCGCCAATGCCCCGCGACGGGTGGTCCGCGATCTCGCCTTCGATCCGGCGATTGCCGTGGCCGGTCCTGTGCTCACACGGTCCGAACGTTTGGCCGAGGACGATCTGGTGCGGATCGCCGGCGAGGCCGGCCCCCTGCATCTCGACGCGGTCGCACGCCGGCGGACCCTGAGCCAGCGGATCACCGAAATTTTGGTGACACGTGCCACCGCCGCCGCCCTACGCCGTATTGCCGGAAACGAGAGCGCGCACCTGTCGGAGACCGGGTTCGCCGCGATGCTGGCGATCGCCCGGAAGGACGCAGTGCTCCGTGCGATCCTCGACCTGCGCCGTGCCGTGCCGGAATCCCATCGGGTCGGGAATGCCACGGCGAAGCCGGGGGCGACGGTCGACGTCGATCTCGACGAGAAAGCCGTCGTCGCCTTCATCGCGCAGGGGCGGGTGGACGACGCGCTCCTCGTTATTGCCCGCATCGCCCAGGTGCCGCCCGCCGTGGTACTGCAGGCCTACCGGCGCAGCGACACCGACCCCCTGCTCTTTCTCGTGCGCAGCGTCGATTTCGGCTGGGGCACCCTCAAGCACCTGATCCAGTCGCGGCCCGGCCGGCGCTTGCCGCCCGAGGAGATGCGCGGCGCCTTCGAGGCCTTCCAAGCCCTTTCGGTCGCCACGGCGCGCCGCTCCGTCCGCTTCAACGCGGCTCAGGGCGACACCAGGGTCGCTTGACCCTCCGGCGTGCCGGCCTCACCCCTCCCGACTCCGGAGGGTGACGTGCTGCTCGACCTGTTCCACTTCCTCACGACACCGGTGCCGTGGTCACATCGGCGGCGCGGCTACCTGCGCGAGAGCGTGCTGCTCCTCTCCCGCTCGCGCCGGTGCCGGGCGGCCTGGACTCCACACCTCGCACAGGCCCGCGCCGTGATCACGCAGGCTTGCGAGGGGCTGGCGCGGCGGCGCACCGTCGTCGTCCTCGGCTCGGGCCTCCTCGACGACGTGCCCCTCGATTGCCTGGCCGCATGCTTCGTAGACGTGCGTCTCGTCGACGCCGTCCATCCCTGGCCGACCCGGTGGATGGTCCGGACCAAACCCAATGTCACCCTGGTGACGGCCGACCTCACGGGGCCGGGCGCCGTCCTCGTCCACGCCGCCGGGCCTGAGGTCGATCTCGTGATCTCGGCCAACCTGCTGTCACAACTGCCGATCCTGCCCGTCGACGAAGCCGGGGCGACGGAGCCGGGCCTTGGACGGGACATCGTCCGGAGGCATCTCGACGAACTGACCCGTCTCTCCGCCCGGGTCTGCCTCGTCACGGATGTCGAACAGATCGAGGAGGACCGCGACGGTCGCGTCGCCGATCGCCTCGACCTTCTCCATGGTGTGCTCCTGCCGGTCCCGGACCGGATCTGGACCTGGGACCTCGCGCCGTTCGGTGAGAGCGCGCGCCATCGCCGCCTCGTCCACCGTGTTCACGGCTACGCCGATTGGTATGCCGCCGTGTCCCGCGCCGGCAGCGGTCCCTGAACGCGAAAAGCCGCCCCGGAGGGGGCGGCTTTCCAGAGGAACGAAACCTATTCGGTTCCGGACGACGAGTCGTCGGCGCCCGCGAGGCCGGGTTCCGCGCCGTCCGTTCCCTCGAAGCGGGCGCGGCGGCGGCGGCGAGGCTTCGGCGCGGCCGAGGCGTCGTCCGTCCCGGCCTGGACCGGGACCTGTGGCGCGGTTGCGTCGGTCGCCGGAGCCTGGACCGGCCGCTCGACCGGAGCGGGCCGGGGCGGCGTCATCAGGAAAGCCGGCAGGCCGGCGACATCCTCGACCGGCGCGCGCTCGCTTTCCTCGCGACGCCGGCTCCGCCGGGGCGGGGCGTCCACCGGGCGACGGGCTTCCGAAGGCTGGAAGTCCTGCCGCGGTGCTTCCTGCCGAACCGGCTCCTGGCGAACGGGCTCTTGCCGAACGGGATCTTGGCGTTGAACGTCCTGCCGATGGGTATCCTGCCGGATGGGCTCGTGTCGCGGAGACTCGTCGCGACCGATGTCCTGGGGCACGTCCCCCCCGCGATTGTTCTCGAAGCGCTGTCCGTTGTTGCGCCGTCCGTACTCCTGCCGCGGCTGATCCTGACGAGCCTGATCCTGCCGGGCCTGTTCCGGGCGATCCCGATCCTGTCGCGGCTGGTCCTGACGGCTGTAGTCCGGCCGCTGATTGTCCTGTCGCGAAGGATCTTGCCGAACAGGATCTTGCCGAGCAGAATCTTGCCGCGACGAATCTTGACGATTGTAATCCTGGCGCTGGCCATCCTGGCGCTGATTGTCGAAGCGCTGCGGCCGCTCGCTGCGGTTGTTGAAGCGGTCGCGACGGTCATTGCGGTCGTTGCGATTCTGCCGGTTGTCCGGCCCGCCATCCTGACGGGCGTTCTCGTGGCGCTGACCATCCTGCCGCCCCTCGTAGGCCGGAGGCTGATAGGCGGGCTGGGGCTGCTGGCCCGGATCGCCGTAATCGTCGTTGTAGGATTGGGCGGCATAGCCGAGGGGTGCGCCCTGATCGTCGCCGCCATCCTCGTCGCCGTCGTCATCGAAACCGTTACGGGCGTAGCCGCCGGCCTGAAGCCGGTTCTGCTCCTGCGCACCGGAGATGATGCGGAAGTAATGCTCGCCGTGCTGGAAATAATTCTCCGCCGCCACGGGATCGCCGCTTGCCTGGGCGTCGCGCGCCAGCTGAGCGTACTTGTCGGCGATATGCTGGGCCGTGCCGCGAATCTTGACGTCGGGACCGTTCGATTCGTAGGAGCGGGTCAGCGGATTAGGACCCTTGGGGCGGTTGCGACCGCGCACCCGTCTGTTCTGGTTTGGTCTCATCGGTCTCGATTGACCCTCGTTGATACGGGAGCGTCTGGTGAGGCGGTCCGGGACCCGGCGGTTTTGAGCCAAGGTCGGGCCGAGCCATGGTGACCCGGTGATGGCTGCCGCGGGATCCGGTTTGTCAGGTCAGCGATCGGGACTCGCCGTGCTTGCCGTCTGTCCCGGTCCACCGAGGCTCGCGCTCGCGTTCAGGCGCTCTTCGGTTTTCAGGCTCGAAGTGACCAAGCTCCTGCGCGTCGTCTCGTTGCGCGCTAGCCTGATCGTGGGGAGATCGCCGAGAAACGTCGCGGACAAGAAGCCGGCACCATCTCTGCCACGACCCGTCTCAACAGGTCATTTTCGATCTGCCAAGGAGCGTATCCGGTTGCCGATGCGGCAACAAGTGTTTTTTCGCGCTACCGCCGGTTGTTCGCTGCGCTTTCTTCAGGGAACCGATTCAGGATTCGTTGAAGCCGACCACGCGGGCATGGCCGGAGAGGTCGTGCGTGACGCGTGCCTCTGCGAAGCCGAGATTTCGGCCGATGGCGAGGACCGCGTCCGCCTGATCGTGTCCGACCTCGAACAGGAGGCTTCCACCCGTCGCGAGGCCCACGGGCCCCGCCGCGATCTCGGCCAGGATGCGCCGGTAGGCATCGAGACCGTCCAGGCCGCCGTCCAGGGCCGCACTCGGGTCGTGCAGGCGCACCTCGTCGGCGAGCGTCGCGATGGCGGCGGCGGGGATGTAGGGCGGGTTGGAGACGATGAGATCGAACCCGCCGGCGAGTCCAGCGCACCAATCGGCGTTGACGAACGCTGCCCGGTCGCCGACCCCGTTCGCGCTGGCATTCGCGCGCGCCTGGATCAGGGCTTCGACTGAACGGTCGAGGCCGACACCGAAGGCGCCGGGCCGTTCGGTGAGCAGTGCCACGAGGATGCAGCCCGAGCCGGTACCAAGGTCGAGGATACGCAGGGGCCGCGCCCGGTCGGAATGGCGCTTCAAGGCCGCTTCCACCACGGTCTCGGTATCGGCGCGCGGCACCAGGGTGTCCGGGGCGAGACCGAAGGTCAGACCCCAGAACTCCCAGCTGCCGACGATCCGCGCCACGGGCTCCCCTGCGAGGCGACGCGCCAAGGCCCGGGACAGGGACGCGGCACCGACTGCGCCGATGGGCTCGGTTCCGCGGAGGATCAGTTCCGTCCCGGTGAGGCCGAGGACGTCGAGGACGAGGAAGCGTGCGTCGTTGTCGCCGATGCCCGCATCGGCGAGACACCGGGTGACGTTTCGGAGGGCATCCGCGCGGGTCGTCCCTGCGACGAAGGTCATCGGGGCGGGGCGCCGTGTCAGGCCATCCCCTCGGCCGCCAGGAGTTCGGCCTGATGTTCGGTCACGAGGGCATCGATCAGCTCGTCGAGGGCCACGCCCGCCAGCACCTCTTCGAGCTTGTACAGGGTCAGGTTTATGCGGTGATCGGTTACCCGCGCCTGCGGGAAATTATAGGTGCGGATGCGCTCCGAGCGGTCGCCGGAGCCGACCTGCGACTTGCGGTCGGCGGCGCGCACGGCGTCCTTGGCCGTGCGCTCGGCGTCGTAGAGCTTCGAGCGCAGCAGCTGCATCGCCCGCGCCCGGTTCTTGTGCTGCGACCGCTCCTCCTGGACGAAGATCACGATGCCGGAGGGCATGTGGGTGATGCGGATGGCCGATTCCGTCTTGTTGACGTGCTGACCGCCCGCCCCCTGCGACCGCATGGTGTCGATCTTCAGGTCGGCATCGTTGATGACGATATCGACCTCTTCCGCCTCCGGCAGCACCGCCACGGTGGCGGCGGAGGTGTGGATGCGCCCCTGCGTCTCCGTGTCCGGCACGCGCTGGACCCGGTGGGCACCGCTCTCGAACTTCAGGCGGGCGAACACGCCCTTGCCCTTCACCTCGGCGATGACCTCGCGGTAGCCGCCCACGGTGCCCTCGCTCTCGGAGATCACCTCGACCTTCCAGCCCTTGGCGTCGGCGTAGCGGCCGTACATGCGGAACAGGTCGCCGGCGAACAGGGCCGCTTCGTCGCCGCCGGTGCCGGCGCGGATTTCTAGAATGGCGGATTTCTCGTCGGCCGAATCCTTCGGCAGCAGGATGAGCTGCAGGGCGCGGTGCGCCGCCTCAAGCCCGGCCTCGGCCTCCGGCTTCTCGTCGGCGGCGAGCCCCCGCATCTCGGAATCGCTGCCCGGTTCGTCCATGAGCGCCTGGATGTCGGCGAGATTGGACGCCGCCGCCCGGTAGGCATGAATCGCCGCGACCACGCCCTCGAGCTCGGACAATTCGCGGGACAGTTGGACGAAGGTCTCGGAATCGGCCGAG
Source organism: Methylobacterium sp. WL69 (assembly GCF_008039485.1). Lineage (NCBI taxonomy): Bacteria > Pseudomonadati > Pseudomonadota > Alphaproteobacteria > Hyphomicrobiales > Methylobacteriaceae > Methylobacterium > Methylobacterium sp. WL69. The sequence goes on from NZ_VRUZ01000009.1 coordinate 24,939, forward strand.
CCCGCGCTCAGGGTCGCGGTGACGATGTCGTGGCGCGTCAGGATGGCGTCGAGACGGTCGGAGGGAATAGGGGTCATCGCCCGTGGGGTACTCTCACCAGTGATTCGGGTTTGGCGGCGTCGCCGCTGCTGCAAGCGGGCGAGCCCGCCAGGCAGGCCAGTGTTTCGGCCCGCTAGATAGGTACGCCGTGCGCCTTGGCGAAGGCGGTGAGCGCGGGCCGCAGGGTTTCACCGTCGCCCGCGCGCGCCATCTCGGCGTCGATGAGAGCCGCGATCGCCGAGGCGTCGAGGCCCAGCACCATCGCCTTCACCGGACCGATGGCGGCCGGCGACATCGACAGGTGCCGGAAGCCCAGACCGATGAGGGCCATGGCTTCCAGGGGCTTGCCGCCGATCTCTCCGCAGACCGTGGCCGGGCATCCGGCGGCGGCCGCGCGTTCGGCGATGAGCCGGAAGGCGCGAAGCGCCGGGACGCTCAGGGTGTCGAAGCGGTTTGCAACCCGGCGATTCTCGCGGTCGACGGCGAACAGGAACTGCATGAGGTCGTTCGAGCCCACCGACAGGAAGTCGGCGGCGCGCGCGATCTCATCGATCTGGAACAGAAGCGAGGGCACCTCGACCATCACGCCGAGACGGCAATCGCTCGGCAGCGGGTGGCCATGGCGGCGCAGATGCGCCTTCTCGCGCTCGACGATGGCCTTGGCGCGGGTGAACTCGTCCACCGTCGCCACCATGGGGAACATGATCTTGAGGGGGCGTCCGGCCGCCGCGCGGAGCAGCGCACGCAACTGCACCCGCAGGAGGGCCGGCCGATCGAGGCCGATGCGGATCGCACGCCAGCCGAGCGCCGGGTTCTCCTCCTCGAGGGCCGGCATGTAGGGCAGAATCTTGTCGCCGCCGATATCGAGGGTGCGCACCGTCACCGGCAGGTCGCCCGTGGCCGCGAAGACCGCTTCGTACAGCGTCTGCTGCTCGGCCGCCGAGGGCATGCGCTGGGCGACCATGAACTGGAGCTCGGTGCGGAACAGGCCGATGCCGTCGGCGCCCGTCTCCGCCAGGTGGGTGAGGTCGATCAGGAGACCGGCATTGAGCTGGAGGCCGATGGCGACCCCGTCGCGTGTCACCGCGGGCAGGTCGCGCAGGGCGCGGTACTGCTCCTGCCGCTTGGCGCGCACGCGCACCATCTCGCCGTAGGCCGCCTCGATCTCGGGTCCGGGACGGACCTGGATCTCGCCCGTGGCGCCGTCGACGATGATCGCGTCGCCAGCGTCGCACAAAGCCGTGGCGTTGGTGATTTCACCGACCGCCGGGATGCCGAGGGCGCGGGCCACGATGGCAATGTGGCTCGTCGGGCCGCCTTCCTCCAGCACGACGCCGCGCAAAGCCGTGCGGTCGTAGTCGAGGAGGGCCGCCGGCCCCATGGAGCGCGCGACGAGGATGGCGTTCTCGGGCAGCACCCGGTCGCCGTTGCCCTCGTGGCCGATGAGGGTGCGCAACAGGCGGTTCGCGAGGTCGTCGAGGTCGTGCAGGCGGTCGCGCAGGTAGGGGTCGCTCTGACGCATCATCCGCGCGCGGTTGTCCGACTGGACGCGCTCGACGGCGGCCTCGGCCGTCAGGCCGGACTGCACGGCCTCGCGCATCCGCCGCAGCCAGCCCTTGTCGTGGGCGAACATCCGCACGGTCTCGAGGACCTCGCGCGATTCGCCGGTGCCGATGCTGTCGCCGCGCTCCACGAGGTCGTCGATGGCCGAGCGGACTTCGCCGATGGCGAGTTCGAGGCGCTCGACCTCGCGATCGACATTCTCAGCGATGAGTTGCTTCACCACGATGCGCGGCTCGTGCAGCACCACGTGCCCGAGGCCGATGCCGTCGGCCAGCGCCACGCCGCGCTGACTCACGGCGCGGCGTGCCACGGGTCCGGTACCGGGCGCGAGCGCCTGGAGTTCGCCCGAGGCGATCATCTCGGCGAGCACCATGGCGGTGGTCTGGAGTGCCTCGATCTCTTCCTCGGAATAGACCCGGTAGGTCTTGTTCTGCACGACGAGCACGCCGAGGGTGTTGCCAGCGCGCAGCAGCGGCACGCCGAGGAAGGCGTGGTAGGCTTCCTCTCCCGTCTCCGGGCGATAGGAGAACGACGGGTGCGACTGGGCGTCGGAGAGCGACAGGGGCTCCGCGGTCTTGGCGATGAGGCCGACGAGGCCTTCGTCCGAGCGCATGCGCGTCAGATGGACCGCCTCGCGGTTGAGGCCCTCGGTCGCGAACAGCTCGAGGGTGCTGTCGTCGCTCAGGACATAGACCGAGCAGACCTCCGCAATGACGTTGGCGGCGATCAGTGTGACGATCCGGTCGAGGCGTGCCTGTGGGCTGACCGGCTCCGCCATCGCTTCGCGGAGGCGGCGCAGCAGCAGGCGCGGGCCTCCGGGCGCAGCGGGCATGGTCTCCTCGATCCGGCTTCGGCTACAGCGGCGTCACGCGCAAGATTCGTGCGCGTGACGATCGCACCTGTTCAGGCTTGGTCGAGGCCGTATAGCGAGTGGAGCGTGCGCACGGCAAGCTCCGTATAGGCGGAGTCGATCAACACGGAGAACTTGATCTCCGACGTGGTGATCGCACGAATGTTGATGCCCTTCTCGGCCAGCGCCCGGAACGCCTTCGCGGCGACGCCCGCATGGCTCCGCATGCCGACGCCGATGGCCGAGACTTTCACCACGTCCGTGGCTCCCTCGATCTGGGCGAACTCGATGACACCGCTCTGCGCATCAAGGATTTTTCGCGCGCGGTCGTAATCGGCGGAGGGGACCGTGAAAGTCATGTCCGTGGTCGACTGGTCGCCCGACACGGTCTGGATGATCATGTCGACGTTGATGTTGGCGTCCGCCAGCGGGCCGAAGATCGCGGCCGCGATGCCGGGGCTGTCCTTGACCTGACGCAGGGTGATCTGCGCCTCGTCCTTCGAGAAGGCGATCCCGGTGATGATCTGCTGTTCCATGGTCTCGTCCTCGTCGCAGATGAGGGTTCCGGGGCGGGCGTTGTCCGGCGGGTCGAAGCTCGAACGCACGGTCGTCGGCACCCGGTGCACCATGGCGAGTTCGACGGAGCGGACCTGGAGCACCTTGGCGCCCAGGGACGCCATCTCCAGCATCTCCTCGAAAGTCACCCGCTCCATCCGCCTGGCCTTCTGAACCACGCGCGGGTCGGTGGTGTAGACGCCGTCGACGTCCGTGTAGATGTCGCAGCGCTCCGCGCCGATGGCGGCCGCGATCGCCACCGCGCTGGTGTCGGAGCCGCCCCGGCCGAGGGTGGTTACCCGGCCCGTCGCCTCGTGCATGCCCTGGAAGCCGGCGATAACCGCGACCTCGCCGCGCTTGAACCCGGCATCGAGGCGTGCGCCGTCGATCCCCTCGATGCGGGCCGAGCCGTGAGCGTCGGAGGTGAGGATCGGGATCTGCCAGCCCTGCCAGGACCGGGCGTTGAGACCGGCCTTGCGCAGGGCGATGGCCAGCAGGCCGGCGGTGACGAGTTCGCCCGAAGCCACGACGGCATCGTACTCGGCTTCGTCGTAGATCGGATTCGCATCCTTGACCCAGGCGACGAGCTCGTTGGTCTTGCCCGACATGGCCGAGACCACCACGGCGACGTCGTAGCCGGCGGCAACCTCACGGGCGACGTGGGCCGCCACGTTGCGGATGCGCTCGACATTTGCGACGGACGTGCCGCCGAATTTCATCACCAAACGGGGCATGCAGCGTCCGCGCTGATTCTCGGGGAAAGGGACCGTGGTTCGGGCGGGCCGATGATCGCCCGCGTCGCTCCGCAGCTGTACCCGACAGGGCTTCGGCGGGTACAAGGGCAACCCGAGCGTGTCAACAATCGGGGCCATGGGGCCGCGACCCATCCCAGTACTGTTCTTCCCACGCCGTTCCCGCCCATTCAGACGGACCCGATGACCGGACCCACCTCTTCCTCCATCGACCGTGACGAGGTCGCCCGCTTCGAGGCCATCGCGGCGACGTGGTGGGACCCCGCCGGCCCCATGCGGGTGCTGCACCGCTTCAACCCCGTGCGGCTGGCCTATATCCGCGACGCCGCCTGCCGGCATTTCAAACGGGACCCGAAGGCGTCGCTCCCGTTGGAGGGCCTCACGATCGTCGATGTCGGCTGCGGCGGCGGCGTCCTGTCCGAGCCCCTGGCGCGCCTCGGTGCTCGCGTGACGGGCCTCGATCCGGCCCCCACCAACGTCGAGGTCGCGCAGGCGCACGCGGACGCCGCAGGCGTGAGCGTCGACTACCGGGTACGCACCATCGAGGGCGTGGTGGCGGCGGGCGAGCGCTTCGACATCGTGCTCGCCATGGAGGTGGTGGAGCACGTGGTCGACATGCCGGCCTTCGTCGCCACCGCCTGCGCGGCGGTGAAGCCCGATGGGCTCCTGTTCTCGGCCACGATCAACCGGACCCTGCGCTCCTACGCGCTGGCCATCGTCGGCGCCGAATACGTCCTCGGCTGGCTCCCCAGGGGCACCCACGACTGGGACAAGTTCGTGAAGCCCCGGGAACTCATTGGCGCCGTCGAGGCCGGCGGCCTCTCGGTCACCGATACCACCGGCGTGGTGTTCAATCCGCTGGACGGCTCGTGGCGGCCGAGCCGCGACACGGCGGTGAACTACATGATCGCGGCACGCCGCGCCTGAACTCCCGGCGGTGTCCCGCCGTTGACCGGGCGCAACCGGAGGCCGCCATGCTCGAGAAGATCCCCCACGCCGTCGGCGAGGCCCTGTCCGGCCTCAAGGCCGGCCTTCAGGCCACCACCTATCACGCCGAATTCGCCGAGACGCCCGCCACCGTGCGGCTGACGAGCCCGGCCTTCGCCGACGGCGCGGCGATTCCGGCCCGCTTCACGCAGGACGGCGAGAGGACCTCGCCGCCGCTTACCTGGGACAGCCTGCCCCTCGGCACGGCGCGGGTCGTGCTCCTCGTCGAGGATGCGGGCAGCCCGACGCCGCGTCCCCTGGTCCACCTCATCGCATGGAACCTGATGCCGGAGGCCGGCTCCCTGGCCGAAGGGGCCTTGCCGAGCCCCGGGGGGGCGCACCAATCCCAGGATCTCGGCAAGAACAGCTTCCTGCAGGATCAGTGGTTGCCGCCCGACCCGCCCACGGGCCATGGGCCGCACGACTACCTGTTCCAGATCTACGCCCTCGATACCGCGCTCGCCCTCGACGCCTCGCCGGGCCGGAGTGCCGTGATCGAGGCCATGCACGGCCACGTGCTGGCCAAGGGCAGCCTGACGGGGACCTACGCCCGGACCTGAATCGACTTTAGGTGTTGCGCCGGTCAGCGCGCCCGGTGCATGGCCGCTTCAAAACCGGGATGGAGCTATTGGATGAAGGCCCTGCTGTGCACCCGCCTCGGCGAGCCCGATGACCTGTCCCTGGCGGAGATCGCCGACCCGGTGCCGGGACCCGGTGAGGCCGTGGTGCGCATCACCCTGGCGGCCCTCAACTTCTTCGATACCCTCATCATTGCCGGCCGCTATCAGGTGAAGCCGGATCTGCCGTTCTCACCCGGCGGTGAGGCCAGTGGCGTGGTCGAGGCACTCGGGCCGGACACGGCGGGCTTTTCCGTGGGCGAACGGGTCATCGTTCATCAGAAGTTCGGCACGGTCCGGGAGCGGATCGCCGTCGCGACCCATCATCTCACACCCATCCCCGATGGCGTCTCCGACGAGCAGGCCGCCGGCCTCACCATCACCTACGGCACGTCGCTCCACGCCCTGCGCGACCGGGCCAAGCTCCAGCCCGGCGAGACCCTGGCGGTGCTGGGCGCCTCGGGCGGCGTAGGCCTCGCGGCGGTGGAGCTCGGCGCCATCATGGGTGCGCACGTCATCGCCTGCGCGTCCTCGCCCGACAAGCTCGCCGTCGCCCGCGCGCACGGGGCGACGCAGGGCGTCGATTATGGGGCCGACAACCTGCGCGAGGCCCTGCGGACCCTGACCGAGGGACGGGGCGTCGACGTGATCTACGATCCCATCGGCGGCGACTACGCCGAGCCGGCCCTGCGGTCGCTCGGCTGGAAGGGCCGCTACCTCGTCATCGGATTTGCCGCCGGAGACATCCCCCGCATCCCGCTGAACCTCGCCCTCCTGAAGGGCATCGACATCCAGGGGGTGCATTGGGGCGTCTTCGTCGAGCGTGAGCCCGAGGTGCACGCGGGGAACCAGCGACAGCTCCTGGCCTGGGTCGCGGAAGGACGTCTTACCGCCAAGGTTCACGGGGTCTATCCCCTCGCCGAATACGCCGAGGCGCTGGGCATCCTCAAGCGGCGCGAGGCTGTGGGGAAAGTGCTCCTACGGCTGTGAGCGCCTTCCCCGCGAGGTTCGTGTTCAGAGCAGGCCCTGAGCCCTCGCCAGGGCCACGAGGTCGTGCTGGGGCCGGGCGCCGATGTGCTGGATCACCTCCGCTGCCGCCAGGGCGCCGAGGCGGGCGCTCGCCGCGTTGTCGAGGCCGCGCGCATGGCCGGCGAGGAAGCCCGCCGCGAACAGGTCGCCGGCACCCGTGGTGTCCACGAGCTCGTGCACCGGGGACGCCTCGACGCTGCGGATCTCGCCGCCCTTGACCACCATGGCTCCGTCGGCCGAGCGGGTGACGAGGCCGAGGAGGTGCTTGCCGCGCGCGTCGCGCTCGTCCCGCAGGGCCTTGAGGGCGACCTCGGCATCGTCGGTCTCGTAGAGGCTCTGCAGCTCGCCGATGTTGGCGAACAGGATGTCGATGCTGCCGTCGCGGATGAGCCCCAGGAATTCGTCGCGATAACGGCCGACGCAGAACGCGTCCGACAGGGTGAGCGCCACGGCGTTGCCGGCGGCGTGGGCGATCTGCACGGCCTTGCGGAAGGCGTCTTTGGCGGCCGGCGGGTCCCACAGGTAACCTTCGAGGTAGGTCACGCGGGCGCTTCGCACGGTGGCCTCGTCGACATCGGCCGGGGACAGGCTCTGGCAGGCGCCCAGATACGTGTTCATGGTGCGCTCGCCGTCGGGCGTCACCAGGATGAAGCAGCGCGCCGTCGCCGGGCCATCGGTGGCGGCCGGGACGGTGAAGCGTACGCCCGTGGCCTTGAGATCGTGGGCGTAGAGACCGCCGAGTTCATCGTCGCGGACCTTGCCGATGAAGCCGGTTTTCGTCCCGAGCAACGCGGCCCCGACGGCGGTGTTGGCCCCCGAGCCACCCGACACGATGGTGGCCGGTCCCATGGCATCGTACAGGGTCTCGGCCCGAGCCTCGTCGATGAGCTGCATCGCCCCCTTCGGCACGCCCTGCGCGGCGAGGAAGTCCTCGTCGGCACGGGCGATGAGGTCGACGATGGCGTTGCCGAGGACGAGGAGGTCGAGGGATTCGGGCATCTAACCGTCCAGTCTGGCTGGGGATGAGGATGCGCCGGGCTGTGGCATCGCCCCCGCCGGGGGTCAAGCGACGGGCGGTCTCCTACTGGAGTGCCTTCACCTCGCACTGCGCGTAGTCCGAAGCCGCCTTCACGTAGGCGTTCAAACCCTTCACGTAGGCCTCCGCAAGAGGGCGATAGACCGCGATCTGGGCGTTGTAGGCCTTGATGGCGTCGTTGTAGCTGTAGGCCTCCCAGCCGGGGCAGCCGCCCTTGGCCTCGAGGCAGGGCGGTTTCTCGGGGAAGGCGGGCTTGGCCGGCCGGGCGCTCGCCGGCGGCGGTTCGGCGCGGGGGCACTCGGCGCCGACCGCGCCCCCCGCGAGGAGGCAGGCAAGGCCCGCCGCCAGAATCGTCTTCGACATCGCATCCTCTCGAGCCACTCCCGAAAATCTCATGCGGGAGGCCGGGCGCCGCCGCAAGCCGGGTTCAGCGCGCCGCCATGGCCTGCCTCGACCTGGGCTGAGCCGGCCGGGTCTTCGGATCGGTTCGGGTGTTCGAGCGATCCCACGCGAGGCGCGCGGCGTTCACCGCCGGCAGGATCAGCCCGAGGGCGAGGACCCGCCAGGCCGGGCGGATCATGCTGGGAAAGGCAAGGTTGGCCTGCAGCACCCGCTCCGCCGGGATGCCGCTTGCGAAGCCGTACCACGCCGCCTCGAGACCGGCGGTGACGAGGGCGACGGCGACGGCAAGCCCGAGCAGGGTCAGGGGATTGATCGGCCAGCGCAGGCGCTGCAGGGCCCGCCAGCCCATGAGCAGCAGGAAGCCGCCGGTCCAGAACACCGGGTCGGAGACGTCGATCTTGGCCTGGAGGAAGTAGTGGACGAGGCCCAGCACCGCGATGGTGTAGACCGCCTTGTGCAGGCGCGGCCAGGCCTTGCCGAGGCGCCGGATCATCCCGTCCGTCGAGGTCACGCCGAGCACCACGAGACCGAGGAGCGCGACGAATCCGATGGTGAGGTAGAACCGGGTGACGATCTCGGACACCACCTTCCCCAGCACGAAGTTCTGATCGACGACGTAGAGCGCGAGGTGGATCAGCGCGTAGGCCAGCACCGTCAGTCCCAGCATCCGCCGGACCAGGATGAGCTTCGGGAAGTTCGCGATCCGCCTCAGGGGCGTCACGGCGAGCGATAGCAGGAGAAAGCGCACGGCCCATTCGCCGGTGCCGTGCAGGAGCGCGGTGATCGGCTTGGCACCCAGCGCGTCCCCCGCGTAGGCGCCGGCGAGCCAGAGGCCGGGCGCCAGGGCGAACAGGAAGACGCTGAGCTTGAGGCCGGAAAGGCGGCCGGCGCGGTCGCGCCAGGGCGCGGAGAAGGCGGGCAGGGCTGGCATGATACTTCCGGATACGGCGGTCGGGCGACGCCGCCTCTGCCGTATCTACGTGGCGAGGCGGGCCGAAGTTACGGCAGGCGACGTGCGGTCGCACACGAGCCGGTTCGCCGACCGGGGCATCCGGGGACGATGCGGCGCCCGGCGCCGTGCTGTATGCCGGACGGAAAGACCGGTCCCCGTCGCAAAGCAGCCCGCATGCCCGCATCGAAGCCGTCCACCGACTCCCTCGACAGTCTCACGGCCGAGCGTGCCCGGGCCGAACACGCGGCGCTCTCCGAAAGGATCGCCGAGGCCGACCGGCTCTATCATCAGGAGGACGCGCCCGAGATCTCGGACGGCGAGTACGACGCCCTGCGCCGCCGCCTGGAGGATATCGAGGCTCAATTTCCCGACCTCGCCGGTACGGGTGCGGCGAGCGCGTCGGTCGGCGCCAAACCCTCCGAAAAATTCGTCAAGGTCCGGCACGCCGTACCGATGCTGTCCCTGGGCAATGCCTTCGCGGACGAGGAGGTGGAGGAGTTCGTCGCCCGCGTGCGCCGGTTCCTGAACTGGCCGGAGGCGGAGCCGCTGGCCTTCACCGCCGAGCCGAAGATCGACGGACTGTCCCTGTCCCTGCGTTACGAGGGGGGGCGCCTCGTCACGGCCGCGACCCGGGGCGACGGCGAGACCGGCGAAGACGTCACCCGCAACGCTCGCACGGTGGACGACATCCCCGAAACCCTAACCGGCGACGACGTGCCCGAGGTGTGCGAGGTGCGCGGCGAGGTCTACCTGTCGCACGCGGATTTCGCAGCCATCAATGCGCGCCAGGAGACCGCCGGCAAGGCCCTCTTCGCCAACCCGCGCAACGCGGCGGCCGGATCGCTGCGCCAGCTCGATCCCGAGATCACCCGTTCGCGGCCACTTAAGTTCTTCGCCTACGCCTGGGGCGAGTTTTCGCATGTTCCCGAGGCGACCCAGCACGGGATGATGGAGGCGTTTCGCCGCTGGGGTTTTCCAGTCAACGCACTCACCATCCGCTGCACCGAGGCGGCCGAGATGATCGCGCATTACCGGCGCATCGAGGCCGAGCGGGCGAATCTCGGCTACGACATCGACGGCGTCGTCTACAAGGTCGACGACCTCGCCCTGCAGCGGCGGCTCGGCTTCGTCTCGCGCTCGCCGCGCTGGGCGCTGGCACACAAGTTCGCCGCCCAGAAGGCCCTGACGGTGGTGGAGGGGATCGAGATCAATGTCGGCCGCACGGGCTCGCTCAATCCCCTGGCGAAGCTCCGTCCCGTGACGGTGGGCGGCGTCGTGGTCTCGAACGCCACGCTCCACAACGAGGGCTACGTGCAGGGCGTCGGCGGCGACGGTGAGCCGATCCGCGACGGCCGCGACATCCGCATCGGCGACACGGTGGTGGTGCAGCGGGCCGGCGACGTGATCCCGAAGGTCATGGACGTGGTGCTCGACAAGCGCCCAATGGACGCGAAGCCGTTCGTCTTCCCCAATCATTGCCCCGCCTGCGGCAGCCGGGCGCTGCGCGAGATCAACCCGCGCACGGGCAAGCCCGACGCCGTTCGGCGTTGCACCGGCGGGCTGATCTGTCCGGCGCAGGGGGTCGAGCGCCTGAAGCACTTCGTCTCGCGCAACGGCTTCGATCTCGAAGGCTTCGGGCAGACCTACATCGAGGTCCTGTTCGAGGCCGGGGTGATCAAGCAGCCGGCCGACCTGTTCCGCCTCGATTTCGACGAGCTGAAATCCGCCATCGTCGCCCGCCGCGAGGCCCTGTCCGCCGAGCGCCGGGCCGAGGGCGTGCCGGCACCGAAGAAGCCGACGAAGAAGAAGGGCGAGGAAGAGGACAAGGCGATCCACAACCTGATCTCCGCCGTCGAGGACCGCCGCCGCCTGCCCCTCAACCGTTTCCTGTTCGCCCTGGGGATTCCCGATATCGGCGAATCGACGGCGAAAGCCCTGGCCAAGCGCTTTCCGGACATGGCCGCCCTCATGGCCGGGGTCGCCGCCGCTGCCGGGGCCAAGGCCGGGCCGGACTGGATCGAACTTTCGTCCCTCTCGCGCATCGGCCCGACGACCCGCGATCGCCTGCTGGAGGTCGGCTTCCCGCGCGAGATCCCCGAAGCGGAGGAAGGCGAAGCAGCGGCCGAGCCCACCGAGGCGCCCGGCCGCATACGCCTGTCGGCGCCGCAGCGCGCGAGCCTGCTCGCCCATTACGGTGATGCCGATGCGGCCGCCGCCGGGATCGCGCGGGCCGCGTCCCAGCGCCCCGGCGATGCCTACCGTCACTTCGCCGACGACGGCGAGATCGGGCCGGTCGCCACGGATTCGCTGATCGCGTTCTTCAACGAGCCCCACAACGACGCGGCCGTGCGGGCACTTCTCGATGCGGTCACCACGGAGCCCCTGGCCGTGCCCATGGCCGCGACGGCGTTCGCCGGCAAGACCGTGGTGTTCACCGGTTCCCTGGAGCGCATGACCCGCTCCGAGGCCAAGGCCACGGCCGAGCGGCTCGGGGCCAAAGTCTCGGGTTCGGTTTCGGCCAAGACCGATCTCGTTGTGGCTGGCCCGGGCGCCGGATCGAAGCTCAAGGACGCCGAGAAGCACGGCGTCGAAGTCGTGAGCGAGGAGGCTTGGCTCGCCCTCGTGGCCAGTGCTTGAGGTGAATCCTCGCCGGGGGTAGTTGAGGCGGGCCGTGCGGAGACCCATGCAGAAGATCATCGCCCTCGACTTCGAGACCGCCAACGAGCGGCGCGACAGTGCCTGCGCCGTCGGTTTGGCCTGGATCGCGGACGGCGCCGTGGTGCGTCGGGAATCGCGGCTGATCCGGCCGCCGGAGCTGCGGTTCTCGCCGGGCAACATCCGGGTCCACGGCATCGTGCCGGCGGATGTGCGGACGCAGCCGACGTTTCCGGAGGTGATGGCCGAGTTCCTGCCGGACCTCGCGAGCGGCCTGGTGCTCGCCCACAATGCCGGCTTCGACATGGGGGTCCTGCGCGCGTCACTCTCCGCCTACGGCCTGCGCCCGCCGGCCTTCTCCTATCTCTGCACCCTCCAGATCGCCCGCCGGGTGTTTCCGGCGGAGGAAGGCTGCGGACTCGGCAAGGTTGCGGCGCGCCTCGGCATCCGCTTCGAGCACCATGACGCCGGCGAGGATGCCTATGCGTGCGCCGAGATCGCCCTGGCGGCCGTGCGCCGGACGGGGGCGCCCGATGTCTTCGGCTTGTCCCGCGCCATCCGTCTGCCGGTCACGACGGTGCCGGAGGGACCGGACCGTGCCATGCCGCCGCGCGCCGTTCCAGGGGGGGTGCCGGACCGTACCGGCTCGGCGGCGCGACGGGTGCAGGCGCTCAGTTTTGCCGTGAAGGGCCGGCGCGGCGACCGCTACGCCGTCACCCTGGAGGACCGGGCGACGGGTCTGCGCCTGCGCTGCACCTGCATGGCGGGGCGCTACGGCACCAACTGCCGTCACGTCGCGGCCCTGCTCGACGGCGACATCACCGATCTGTTGTCCGGCAACCACGATGACGTCGAGCGCCTGCGCCTGCGGATGCAAGCGGCCGCCGAGTCCTGACGTTCAGGACCGCTCGAGGCGGGCCGTCAGCCGGCGCACCGCCACCCGCCGGACGAAGCGCGGGCCGGCGAGCAGGCGTTCGCGGCGGACGAGGTCGCCCGGACGGGGCGCGCCGACGCCGATGACGCCCTCGCCCCGGGCGGCGAGGCGGGCCGGCAAACCCGTATGCGGGCGGCGCAGGCGGGCCAGGGTCACGTCGGGCCGGGCGGTCCCGATGAAGCGGTCGAGGATGCGGATCCAGCCCTCGGCCGGCACGTCGCCGGCCTCCAGGCACAGGACCCATTCGCGCCTTGCTGCCTTCGCGCCGGCCGACCACGCCGACCCGCCGCGCGGGTGCAGGACCAGCTTGGCACCCGTGGCCTCCGCGACGGTGTCGATGGCCGCGCTGTGGCTCGACGCGACGATGACCGCATCGCCGACGAGCCCGGCGGCGACGCCGGCCACGAGGGCGCCGAGGGTGTCGGCGAGCCGGTCGACCGCCTCGGGATCGGTCGGCCGCGCCACATGGATCAGAGCGGAGATCATGCCCGCGCATACCGTATTTTCGCGCCGACTGAAGCCGTCGGCGGGGCCGGTTTGCTGACGGAAGCGCGCAGGCCGGGACCCAAACCGGTCTTTGCCTGGATTATGTGCAGCCCCTCCGAGCTGTGTTCATGGTATGTTCCTTCCCTGACGTGACGGAGGACTGGCAGGGTGCGGGGATCGGCGGGTCAAGGGGCATCGGACGCCGCGCGCCGCCTTGCCGGCACGACGCGTCCGGGCGAGGCGCGGCGCGGGCGCGGTGCCACGGCCAATCCGGATGGGCGGTTCGAGGCGACGCGGCGCGAAAGCTTCGACGACGGCTGGGAGACCGAGGCCCCGGTCCCGTTGCGGACGGTGGTGACGGCCGAGCACGCCCGCACGATCATCAGCCGCAACACCTCCCCCGACATTTCCTTCGACCGCTCGATCAACCCCTATCGCGGCTGCGAGCACGGCTGCGTCTATTGTTTCGCCCGGCCCAATCACGCCTATGTCGGCCTTTCGCCCGGCCTCGATTTCGAGACGCGGCTGTTTCACAAGCCGGAGGCGGCCAAACTCCTGACGGCCGAATTGTCGGCGCCGGGCTACCGGCCTGCCACCATCGCGCTGGGAACGGCGACGGACCCGTACCAGCCCATCGAGCGCGAGCATCGCCTCACCCGGAGCGTCCTCGAAGTGCTCGCGCGGTTCCGGCACCCCGTGGGAATCGTCACCAAGTCGAACCTCGTGGTGCGCGACCTCGATCTTCTCACCGACCTCGCCCGGGACGATCTCGTGAAGGTCGCCGTTTCGGTCACCACCCTCGATCCCGACCTCGCCCGCCGCCTGGAGCCGCGCGCGCCGCATCCGAAGAAGCGCCTCGAGGCCATCGAGCGCCTGAGTGCGGCGGGAATTCCCGTCATGGTCATCGCCGCCCCGGTGATCCCGTCGCTGAACGACCATGAGATCGAGGCGATCCTGACCGCCGCCCGCGAGCGCGGCGCGCGGGAAGCGAACCACGTGCTGCTGCGCCTGCCCCTGGAACTCGACGCCCTCGTGGACGACTGGTTCGCCGAGCATTATCCGGGGCGCCGCGCGCACGTGATGTCCCTGGTGCGCCAAGCCCGCGGCGGGCGTGCCTACGATGCGGAGTACGGCCGCCGCATGGTCGGGGCCGGGCCCTACGCCGACCTCATCGTCCGCCGCATGCGCCTCGCCCGGCGTCGCCTCGGCTACCCCGAGGAGCGCTTGAAGCTCAGGACCGACCTGTTCGCCCGGCCGACGGCGCAGCTGTCGCTGTTCTGAGGGCGGACTCGGGCCCGTGGATGCGGGCCTCCGGCGCGTGGGCGCGGGTTTCGGGTGCGTAGGCGCGGGTGAAGCTGCAGCGGTGATGCGCCGAGCGTCCGAGGGTCGCCAAGCCGGCGAGGTGGGTCTTGGTGCCGTAGCCGACGTTGCTGTCCCAGCCATAGGCCGGGTGGCGCCGGGCGAGCGATCGCATCACCGCGTCCCGCACGGTCTTGGCGACGATGGAGGCGGCGGCGATCTGCGGCACGATGCGGTCGCCGCCGATGACGGGACGGCAGAGGGCGAGGCCGGGGATCGCGTCGCGGCCATCGACCAGCACCGGGGCATCGAGGCCGAGGCGGCGGACGGCGCGCGCCATGGCGTCGAGGGTGGCGCCGCGCACGTTGATCCGATCGACGAGGGCCCGCGACCCGGCCGCCAGGGCTACCCGGGCATGGGCGCGGATGAGGGGGGTCAGACGCTCGCGCTCCGCCCGCTTCAGGCGCTTCGAATCGTCGAGCGCCGCCAGGATCTCCCCCGGAATCGCCCGGGGGTCGAACCACACCGCCGCGACGACCACGGGTCCGCACAGCGCCCCGCGCCCGACCTCGTCGCACCCGATCACGGCCGGATAATTGTTCGCCTGAGCGGCATCGAACGGAAGCATACGGGGGACACGCGGCGTCGGGGCTGGGGGCGGACCCTGCCAGTCCGGCCCGGCCGAGTCACCACGCCGGGGCGCTGCGTCCCGTGTTCACACCGAGACGATCGCCGCGGGGGCCGGGGCGCGTGCGGGGGCCGGGCGTGCCATGGGCCTCGGCGATGTTGCCGTAGAATTGCCGCGCGCTCTCGGCCCAGGTGTAGCGCAGGGCCTGCGCCCGGCACCGGTCGCGCGGGACGTTCAGGGCCGCGAGGGCCGCCCTGCGGAGATCGTGGTCAAGCACCCCCGCATCCGTGCCGCCGATGACGTCGAGGGGACCGGTGACCGGATAGGCCGCCACGGGCACGCCGCAGGCGAGCGCCTCCAGGAGGACGATGCCGAACGTGTCGGTGAGACTCGGGAACACGAAGACATCGGCGGCGGCATAGACCGCCGCCAGGGCCGCCCCCGTGCGGGTGCCGAGGAAATGTGCGTCGGGGGCGAGGGAAGCGAGGCGCGCCCGGTCCGGCCCGTCGCCCACCACCACCTTTGAGCCGGGCAGGTCGAGGCTGAGGAAGGCGGCGATGTTCTTCTCGACGGCCAGGCGCCCGACGAACAGGAAGACCGGCCTGGGCAGGCCGGCGAGGGGATCGACGTCGCCGGATTTGGGTTGGAAAACGTCGGTATCGACGCCGCGCGTCCACCGCATGAGGTTGGTGAAGCCGCGCGCCGAAAGGTCCCGCTCCAAGGACGGCGTGCTGACCATGGTCCCGTTGGCCGCCCCGTGGAACCGGCGCAGCCAGGCGTAGCTCCAGGATTCCGGCACCGGCGCGCGGGCGGCGAGGTATTCGGGGAAGCGGGTGTGGTAGCTCGTGGTGAACGGCCGGCGATGGCTCAGGCAGTAGCGGCGGGTGGCGTAGCCGACGGTGCCCTCCGTGGCGATGTGGACGTGCGTGGGGCGTAGACCTTCCCAGCGCCGGGCCACCGCCCCGCGCGTCGCGCAGGACAGGCGGATCTCGGGGTAGCCCGGCAGGGGCACCGAGGCGAAGTCCTTGTGGGTAAGGAACACCGTGTCGATCCCGAGGCCCACGCCGGCGGCCGCCATGTGCTCCAGGGAGCGCACGACGCCGTTGACCTGCGGGTGCCAGGCATCCGTGGCGATGAGGAGCCTCACGCGACCGCCCGCGCGCCGTCGGGCCGCCGTCCGGCGAGGGCGTCGTCCCGGGCATCCCGGGCGCGCACGATGCTCGGATAATGCAGCACCTCCATGGTGCCGTCGTAGTGTTCGACGATGGCGGTACAGGATTCCACCCAGTCGCCGGTGTTGAGGTAGGTGAGACCGCCGATGGTCCGGTTGGCGGCGTGATGGATATGGCCGCAGATCACCCCGTCGGCCCCGACGCGCTTGGCTTCCGCCGCGAGCAATTCCTCGAACTTGCCGATGAAGTTGACGGCGTTCTTCACCCGCAGCTTGGCCCAGGCCGAGAGCGACCAGTAGGCGAGCCCGAGGCGCCGGCGCAGGGTGTTGAGGTGGGTGTTGACGAAGAGGGCCGCCGTGTAGGCGCCGTCGCCGAGATAGGCGAGCCAGCGGGCGTGGCGCACCACCATGTCGAACTGATCGCCGTGGATCACGAGGTAGCGCTTGCCGTCCGCCGCCACGTGGAGGCGCTGGTCGGCGACCTCGATGCCCCCGAAGGTCATGCCGATGTAGTCGCGCAGGAACTCGTCGTGATTGCCCGGCACGTAGATCAGGGTCGACCCCTTGCGCACCTTGCGCAGGAGTTTCTGGACCACGTCGTTGTGGCTCTGCGGCCAGTACCAGCCGGACTTGAGCTGCCAGCCATCGACGATGTCGCCGACGAGGTAGATTTCGTCGGCATCGTAATCGCGCAGAAATTCGAGCAGCAACGCCGCCTGGCAACCCTTGGTCCCGAGGTGCATGTCCGACAGGAACAGGGTTCGGACGCGGATGGTCTTCTCCGAATCTTCGCCCATGGTGGTCTCCGAACGCATCTGCATCGGACCGAGCCAAACCGGATTCCCGTATCACTTTGATGACGCCGGCCGGCCGCCGGGAAGCGTCGTCGCGCCGTGCGGCACCGCATCGCGAGCCTTGCGCGGCTATAAAATTATTTGACGTTTCGCGAAGTTTTTCGGGTTTTCCTTCCTGCGCGAAGGAAGGCATAGTCGCCTCCAAGGTGCCCCACCGGACCGCGCGGGAAATCGCGCGTCCGGAGCCCTGCGAGGTGAAGAAGGGCAGCGACATACGGGGCAGCATGGCGCCTGCACGGCCTGGGGCGGCGCGGTTCTTCGAGCGCGCCCCGGCCTGGAGAACGGCTTGAGATCGTCGGACCCGTCCACGGACGTCCGCGCGCTTCGATGCGTCCGCGCATCGCGGCGTGGGTCTCGAACGCCCTGCAGCCCATCGACAGCACGGCGCCTCGCTCCCGATGGGATCGGGGTTTCCGCCGTAGGGCGAGGCCGTCGAATTCCCTCGGGCAATATTGCCTGAGGGCAAGTGGAGCGGGCCGGGTATCCGGCCGATCCGCAAGCGCGTAGGAGCCTGCCCACCCGAGAGGGCGGCCCGACCGGGCCGACGTCTCGTCATCGATCCCACCCGGAAGGGCGGCCCCATGGGGCAGACCTTCCGCCACTGAACCATCGCGTCGCACGTGTCGCGCGCACTTACTTTGAGAACCGGAGACATCATCATGGCGGCAACGAAACGGCCGGGTCGC
This sequence comes from Methylobacterium sp. WL69, assembly GCF_008039485.1. Taxonomy (NCBI): domain Bacteria; kingdom Pseudomonadati; phylum Pseudomonadota; class Alphaproteobacteria; order Hyphomicrobiales; family Methylobacteriaceae; genus Methylobacterium; species Methylobacterium sp. WL69. Next base: position 42,434 of record NZ_VRUZ01000009.1, read on the forward strand.
AACCACCTCTTCGTTCCTGGCCCGACGAACATCCCCGATCGCGTCCTGCGATCGATGGTGGTGCAGTCCGAGGACCATCGCTCGGTGGACTTCCCCGCCCTGACCAAGCCCCTGTTCGAGGACACCAAGGCGGTGTTCGGCTCGACCAAGGGCACGATCTTCCTGTTCCCGGCCTCCGGCACGGGCATCTGGGAATCGGCGCTCACCAACACCCTGGCCCGCGGCGACAAGGTGCTGACCTCGCGCTTCGGCCAGTTCAGCCTGCTCTGGGTCGACATGGCCGAGCGCCTCGGCCTCGACGTCATCGTGCAGGACGAGGAGTGGGGCACGGGCGCAGACCCGGAGAAGATCGGCGAGGCCCTGCGCGCCGACAAGAACCACGAGATCAAGGCCGTCATGGTCGTCCATAACGAGACCGCCACCGGCGTCACCTCGGATATCGGCGCCGTGCGCAAGGCCATCGACGCCGCCGGCCACCCGGCCCTGCTGTTCGTCGACGGCGTGTCGTCGGTGGGCTCGCTCCCCTACAAGATGGACGAGTGGGGCGTCGATTGCGCCATCGCCGGCTCCCAGAAGGGCCTGATGCTGCCCGCCGGCCTCGGCGTGATCTGCGTCAGCGAGAAGGCCCTCAAGGCCGCCGAGGCGTCCGCCGGCAAGAACGACCGTCTCGCCCACGTCTACTTCGACTGGGCCGACCACCAGAAGCAGAACCCGGCCGGCTACTTCCCCTACACCCCGTCGCTGCCGCTGCTCTACGGCCTGCGCGAGGCGCTCGCCTGCCTCAACGAGGAAGGCCTCGAGAACGTCTACCACCGCCACCACGTCCTCGGCGAGGCGACCCGCCAGGCCGTGGCGGCCTGGGGTCTCAAGACCTGCGCCAAGGAGCCCAAGTGGAACTCCGACACGGTCACCACCATCGTGGTGCCCGAGGGGATCGACGGCGCGGCGATCATCAAGCACGCCTACGTCCGCTACAACCTCGCCCTCGGCGCCGGCCTGAACAAGCTCGCCGGCAAGGTGTTCCGCATCGGCCACGTCGGCGACCTCAACGAGCTGTCGCTGCTGGGCGCCATCGCGGGTGCCGAGATGGCCATGCTCGACCACGGCGTGAAGGTCACGCCCGGCTCGGGTGTCGCCGCCGCGTCGAGCTACCTGCGCGAGAATCCCCTGGCCAAGGCCTGACCTGACGACCGCCGGGGCGATCCTTCGCCCCGGCGACCCCATCGACCACCGTGCTGCCGGCGGTTCGGCCGGATCGACCTGAGGGATTCCATGACGAAGACAATCGTGTTCCTCGACCGCGAGTCCCTCGACGCCGAGGTCCGGGAGTTCAATTTTCCGCACGACTACGTCGAGTACGATTCGACCTGGACGCCCGAGGAGATCGTCGAGCGCCTGAAGGGCGCCGAGATCGCCCTCATCAATAAGGTGCCCATGCGCGCCGACGTGTTGAAGCAGCTCCCCGACCTCAAGCTCATCGCCGTGGCCGCCACCGGCACGGACGTGGTCGACAAGGCAGCCGCCAAGGAACTCGGCATCACCGTCGTCAACATCCGCAACTACGCCTTCAACACCGTGCCCGAGCACGTGATCGGCCTGATCTTCGCCCTGCGCCGGGCCATCGTGCCCTACGCCAATTCCGTGCGCCGGGGCGATTGGGCGAAATCCACCCAGTTCTGCTACTTCGACTACCCGATCCACGACATCGCCGGCTCGACGCTGGGCATCGTCGGCTACGGGGCGCTAGGCAAGTCCATCGCCAAGCGGGCGGAAGCGCTCGGCATGAAGGTCATCGCCTACGACGTGTTCCCCCAGGAGGGACTGGTCGACTTCGAGACCATCCTGACCCAGTCCGACGTCATCACCCTGCACGCGCCGCTGACGCCCGAGACCCGCAACATGATCGGCCGCGCCGAGCTGGCGAAGATGAAGAAGCACGCGCTTCTCATCAACACCGCGCGCGGCGGCCTCGTCGACGAGGAGGCCCTGGCCGAGGCGCTCCAGAACGGCACCATCGGGGGTGCGGGCTTCGACGTGGTCGTGACCGAGCCGCCGAAGAACGGCAACATCCTGTGCGAGCTCGACCTGCCCAACCTCATCGTCACGCCGCACGTGGCCTGGGCAAGCAAGGAGGCCATGCAGATCCTGGCCGACCAGCTCGTGGACAACGTCGAGGCCTTCGTCGCGGGCAAGCCGCAGAACGTGGTGTGACGGGCTTTCCCTCGCCGCACAGGGGAGGGATCGCGTCACGCCCCGCAGCGAGGCTGCGACCGGGAACTCAAAAATAAACGCCAGCCGCGCCAAGCGTGGAAACGACAGGGATCAAGAACAATGAAAAAACTGCTGTTCCAATTCGACACCGACGCCGTGCCGAGCGTGTTCGACGTGGTGGTGGGCTACGACGGCGGCGCCGACCACATCACCGGCTACGGCAACGTGACGCCCGAGAACGTCGGCGCCCTGGTGGATGGCACGATCTACACCCGCGGCGGCTCCGAGAAGAAGTCCACGGCGATCTTCGTCGGCGGCGGCAGCATGGCGGCCGGCGAGGCGGTGCTGAGCGCGGTGAAGAAGCGCTTCTTCGGCCCGTTCCGCGTCTCGGTGATGCTCGATTCCAACGGCTCCAACACCACCGCCGCCGCCGGCGTCGCCCTGGTGCAGAAGGCCGCCGGCTCGCTCCAGGGCAAGAAGGCCGTGGTGCTGGCCGGCACCGGCCCCGTCGGCATGCGCTCGGCCGCCCTCCTCGCCCAGGAAGGCGCCACCGTGATCCTGTGCGGCCGCTCCCTCGACAAGGCCCAGGCCGCCGCCGACCAGATCAACAAGCGCTTCAAGGTCGAGATCTCGGCCGCCGCGACGCCGGACGCCGCCTCCCGCGCCGCCATCGTCAAGGGCCAGAACCTCGTGTTCTCTGCCGGCGCCATCGGCATCGAGCTCCTGTCGGAAGCCGACTGGAAGGACGAGGCCAGCATCGAGTTCGTCGCCGATTACAACGCCCAGCCCCCCCTCGGCTTCGGCGGCATCGACGCCATGGACAAGGGCAAGGACCGCCACGGCAAGAAGGTGTTCGGCGCGCTCGGCATCGGCGGCCTGAAGCTGAAGCTCCACCGCGCCTGCGTCGGCCAGCTCTTCGACAGCACCGAGCAGGTGCTCGACGCCGAGGAGATCTACGCCCTCGCCAAGAAGATGGCCTGAGTTATGGCCGCCGACGCGACCATCCAGACCTTCCTCGACGGGCTCGCCAGCTCGGCCCCGACCCCCGGTGGCGGCGGCGCCGCCGCCATCCACGGCGCCATGGGGGCGGCGCTGCTCAGCATGGTGTGCAACCTCACCATCGGGAAGAAGAAGTACGTCGAGGTCGAGGGCGAGCTGAAGGAGATCCTTTCGCAATCCGAGGCGCTCCGGGCCGAGCTCACCGGCATGATCGCCGACGACGTCGCGGCCTTCGACGCGGTGATGGGCGCCTACGGGCTTCCCAAGACCACGGACGAGGAAAAGGCTGCCCGGGCGGAGAAGATCCAGGCGGCCCTCAAGGTCGCCACGGACGTGCCCCTCGAATGCTGCCGGGCCTGCCGCAAGGTCATCGACCTCGCCCAGCCCGTCGCCGACAAGGGCAACCTCAACGTCATCTCCGATGCCGGTGTCGCGGTGCTCTCCGCCCATGCGGGTCTGCGCAGCGCCGCGCTGAATGTCTACGTCAACGCCAAGGGCCTGGACGACCGCGCCTTCGCCGACGCGCGTCTCGCCGAGCTCGAGACCCTGCTCGGCTCGGCCGGTCCGCTCAACGAGTCGATCTACGAGATCGTCAAGGCCAAGGTGAACTGATGTTTTGCGATGCGGGACGGCTCTCGTTCCGCATCGCAAACAAGACCGGCGGGAAAGTCCTCGTTCGCAGCCTAACGCCAAGGTCAGCTGCCGAATCGGGTTGAATACGAAAAGCATTCCGACTGCCTTCAAGGCAGACTCAACGAGAATGTAAAAAAATATAAACGGCAGAGCCCTTTTCGCGAAGTGAAATTTACGAGAAGGTTCGCCCAAGGAAACGTCGAGGAGATCGCACATGGACGTTCACGAGTACCAAGCCAAGGAGTTGCTCGCGGGCTTCGGCGTGGCGGTTCCCAAGGGCGCGGTGGCCTTCAGCCCCGATCAGGCGGTCTACGCCGCCACCGAGCTCGGCGGCTCGTTCTGGGCCGTGAAGGCGCAGATCCACGCCGGCGCCCGCGGCAAGGCCGGCGGGATCAAGCTGTGCCGGACCTACAACGAGGTCCGCGACGCCGCCAAGGACCTGCTCGGCAAGCGCCTCGTCACCCTGCAGACCGGCCCCGAGGGCAAGCCGGTACAGCGGGTCTACGTCGAGACCGCCGATCCGTTCGAGCGTGAACTCTACCTCGGCTACGTGCTGGACCGGAAGGCCGAGCGCGTGCGCGTCATCGCCTCCCAGCGCGGCGGCATGGACATCGAGGAAATCGCCGCCAACGAGCCCGAGGCCCTGATCCAGGTGGTGGTCGAGCCGGCGGTGGGCCTGCAGCAGTTCCAGGCCCGCGAGATCGCGTTCCAGCTCGGACTGAACATCCGCCAGGTCTCGGCCGCCGTGAAAACGATCATGAACGCCTACCGGGCGTTCCGCGATTGCGACGGCACCATGCTGGAGATCAACCCGCTGGTGGTCACCAAGGACGACCGCGTCCTGGCCCTCGATGCCAAGATGTCGTTCGACGACAACGCCATGTTCCGCCGGCGCAACATCGCCGACATGCACGATCCCTCGCAGGGTGATCCGCGCGAGGCCCAGGCCGCCGAGCACAACCTGTCCTACATCGGTCTCGAGGGCGAGATCGGCTGCATCGTCAACGGCGCCGGTCTGGCCATGGCCACCATGGACATGATCAAGCACGCGGGCGGCGAGCCGGCCAACTTCCTCGATGTCGGCGGCGGCGCTTCGCCCGACCGTGTCGCGACGGCGTTCCGGCTGGTGCTGTCCGACCGCAACGTCAAGGCGATCCTCGTCAACATCTTCGCCGGCATCAACCGCTGCGACTGGGTCGCCCAGGGCGTGATTCAGGCGGCCAAGGAAGTGAAGATCGACGTGCCGCTCATCGTCCGGCTCGCCGGCACGAACGTCGAGGCGGGCCAGAAGATCCTGGCCGAGAGCGGCCTCGACCTCATCACCGCCAACAGCCTGTCCGACGCCGCCGCCAAGGCCGTCGAGGCCTGTGCCGCCGCCAAGTCCGCCACGGCCACGCGCGCCAACTGAGAACGGGGAGGATACGTCATGAGCATTCTGATCGACGAGAAGACCCCGATCATCATTCAGGGCATCACGGGCGACAAGGGCACGTTCCACGCGCGTGAGATGATGGAGTACGGCTCCAACGTCGTCGGCGGCGTCACCCCCGGCAAGGGCGGCAAGACCCATCTCGGCGTGCCGGTGTTCAACACCGTCAAGGAAGCGGTGGAGGCCACGGGTGCCACCACCTCCATCACCTTCGTCGCCCCGCCCTTCGCGGCCGACGCCATCATGGAAGGCGCCGATGCGGGCCTCGCCCTGATCTGCTCGATCACCGACGGCATCCCGGCCCAGGACATGATGCGGGTGAAGCGGTATCTCCGCCGCTACCCCAAGGACAAGCGCACCATGGTGGTGGGCCCGAACTGCGCCGGCATCATCTCGCCCGGCAAGTCGATGCTCGGTATCATGCCCGGCCACATCTACCTCAAGGGCAATGTCGGCGTGATCTCGCGTTCGGGCACCCTCGGATACGAGGCCGCCGCGCAGATGAAGGAAGAGGGCATCGGCATCACCACCTCGGTGGGTATCGGCGGCGACCCTATCAACGGCTCGTCCTTCCTCGATCACCTCGCCCTGTTCGAGCAGGACCCCGAGACCAAGGCCGTGCTCATGATCGGCGAGATCGGTGGCCCGCAAGAAGCGGAAGCTTCCGCCTGGATCAAGGAGAACATGACGAAGCCCGTCATCGGCTTCGTCGCTGGTCTCACTGCTCCGAAGGGCCGCCGCATGGGGCATGCCGGCGCCATCATCTCGGCCACGGGCGACAGCGCCGCCGAGAAGGCCGAGATCATGCGTTCGTATGGTCTGACCGTGGCCCCGAGCCCCGGCGAGTTCGGCTCGACGGTGGCGCAGGTGATGCGCAAGCTGGCGGCGTGAGCGCATGAACCCTCCCCCCTCTGCGGGGGAGGGTGCCCACGCAGTGGGCGGGGGGTGGACCTCTCCGGACCGGGCGCAGCCCCTCGTCCGACCCGCTTCGCGGGCCACCTTCTCCCGCAGAGGGGAGAAGGCCCCCGCGCCGGTGGTCATGCCCGAGAAAATCCGACCCTTGATCGTTCCGGCGGCGGTCCCATGCTACCGGGGCGGCCGCCCTCCCGTTGACCGCCTCCGTCGCGGTCGATCGGCACAGATTCCTTTCGAGGTGGCCTTGTCCATGACGGATACCCTTCACGCTCCGGTCGCAGCCATCGACCATACCTTCGCGCCGCCGGTCATCACCGGCACGTCGTCGAAGGAAGCCCTCGACATTCTGTTCCGCGCCCTCGTCGAGGTGGCGCGCCGGCACGAGCCCGAGTTGGAAGAGGTGCTGCATGGCCGCGCCAACATCTCGGCGTTCTCGCCCGAGCTCCTTGCCCGTGCCCTTCAGGTGCAGGGCATCTGGTTCCAGCTGCTCTCCATCGCCGAGCAGAACGCCGCCATGCGCCGGCGCCGGCAGGTGGAGCGCACCAAGGGCCGCGAGGCCCTGAGCGGCAGCTTCAGCGCCGTCCTGGCCGAGGCCGCCCAGAGCGGCATCAAGGCGCCGGAGATCCACGCGCTGCTGAAGGATCTGCGCATCCGGCCGACCATCACGGCGCACCCCACCGAGGGCAAGCGCGTCACCGTGCTGGAAAAATTCCGCCGCATCTACCTCGTGCTGCGCGAGCTGGAGCTGCCGCGCTGGACCGAGCGCGAGCGCAACGGCCTGATGAACGAGCTGCGCGACCAGATCGAACTCGTGTGGATGACGGGCGAGCTCCATCTGGAGAAGGCCACCGTCGAGCGCGAGGTCGCCTGGGGCCTGCACTTCTTCGACGAGACCCTGTTCGAGATGCTGCCCGAAGTGCTGTATTCACTCGAGGAAAGTCTCGCCCAGTACTACCCCGACGAGAAGTTCGAGGTGCCGCCGTTCTTCCAGTTCGGCTCGTGGATCGGCGGCGACCGCGACGGCAACCCCTACGTGACCTCGTCGGTCACCCGCGCCACCCTGCAGCGCAACGCGCTGGCGTCCCTCCGGCGCTATCGCGAAGGCGTCACCGCCCTCGGCCGCACCCTTTCGCTCACCGAGCGCTCCCTACCGGTGCCGGCGACGTTCAAGGCCGAACTCGCGCAGCTCTTGGCCGAGAGCGGCGACGGCCGCGCCATCGCCAGCCGCAATCCCGGCGAGGCCTACCGCCAGTTCCTCACCTGCATCCTGCGCAAGCTCGAGGCCACCATCCGGCGCAACGAGGGCCAGCGCTCCACCGGTCCGGATTATCCGAGCGCCGACAATCTGATCAACGATCTGCGCACCCTGGAGCAGGGGCTGGCCGATGCGAAATGTCCGTCGCTCGCCACCGACCTCGTGCGCCCCGTCCGCCGCATGGTCGAGATCTTCCGCTTCTCCACCGTCCGCCTCGATCTGCGCGAGAACACTACGCGCACGACCAAGACGCTGCATGCCCTCTGGGCCGAGGCCAACGGCCAGAACAAGACGCCGCCCGACCTCGATGCGCCCGAGTGGAAGAAGTGGCTGCTGGACGAACTCGCGAAACCCCGCAAGGGCGAGCGCTCGTTCGAGAACCTGCCCGACGATGCCCGGGAGACCCTGGAGACCTTCGCCCTGGTGGGCGAGATGCGCGAGCAGCTCGACCGCGAGGCCTTCGGCTCGTTCGTCCTGTCGATGACCCGCTCGGTGCAGGACATCCTCGGCGCCTACCTGCTGGCCAAGGAGGCCGGCAACTTCCTCGACGCCACCGGCACCGAGATCTGCTGCCTGCCCATCGTGCCCCTGTTCGAGACCATCGACGACCTGCGCGCGGCGCCGGCCATCATGAAGGAGCTGTTCTCCATCCCCGTGGTGCGCCGGTCGACCCGGTGGCAGGGCGGCGTGCAGGAGGTGATGATCGGCTACTCGGATTCGAACAAGGACGGCGGCTTCGTCGCCTCGAACTGGGAGCTCTACAAGGCGCAGGGCAAGCTGACCGACCTCGGCAAGGCCTCGGGCGTGCCCATCGCGTTCTTCCACGGGCGCGGCGGCTCCGTCAGCCGGGGCGGGGCGCCCACGGCGCGGGCCATCGCGGCGCAGCCGCCGGGCTCGATCAACGGGCGTTACCGCACCACGGAGCAGGGCGAGGTCGTCTCGTTCAAGTACGCCAACCGGGGCACCGCCGCCTATCAGATGGAATTGCTCGCCTCCTCGGTGTTCGAGCATGCCCTGAAGTCGGAGCGGGAAGCCGCCAAGATTCCCCGCAACGAGTTCGACGATTGCCTGGAGGCCCTGTCCGGGGCCTCGCGCGCGGCCTACGTCAACCTGATCCAGCATCCGGACTTGGTCACCTATTTCGGCGCGGCCAGCCCGCTGGACGAGATCGCGCTCCTCAACATCGGTTCGCGCCCGGCCCGGCGCTTCGGCGCACGCTCGCTGTCCGACCTGCGGGCGATCCCCTGGGTGTTCGCCTGGTCGCAGAACCGCCACGTCATCACCGGCTGGTACGGCGTCGGCTCGGGGTTGAAGAGCTTCCTCGACGTGCGCGGGGCGCAGGGCGAGGCGCAGCTGAAGCGGCTCTTCGCCGAATCGAAGGCCTTCCGCCTGATTCTCGACGAGGTCGAGAAGACCCTGCTCATGGTCGATCTCGAGATCGCCCGCGACTACGCCGGCCTCGTTCACGACGAGGGCGCGCGCAACAGCATCTTCCCGCTGATCGAGGCCGAGTACGCCCTGACCCGGGAGATGTGTCTGCGGGTCAGCGGCGATTCCGAACTCGCCGCGCGCTTCCCCCTGTTCCGCGACCGCCTCAACGGGCGCCTGCCGACCATCAATCAGGTCAGCCGCGAGCAGGTGGAACTGCTGCGCCGCTTCCGCGCGGAGGAGGACGAGGACAAGCGCGAGGCGGTCAAATCCGCCCTGCTGCTGTCCATCAACTGCATCGCCGTCGGCTTCGGCGCGACGGGCTGAGAGATTTCATCAGGATCCCGGAGGCCGGCCACGGCCCTCGGACCGCGCGCGAGCGCACACCCCTCCGTCTGGTGCCCCGCGTCCGAGCGTTGCATCATCGGCCAGAACACCAACCCCACAGGAAGGAAACACCCATGAGCTTCACCCTGATCCAGCAGGCGACGCCGCGCCTCCACCGCTCGGAACTCGCCGTTCCCGGCTCCAACCCGACCTTCATGGAGAAGTCGGCCAGCTCGAAGGCCGACGTGATCTTCCTCGACCTCGAGGACGCCGTGGCGCCCGACGACAAGGAGCAGGCCCGCAAGAACATCATCCAGGCGCTCAATGAGATCGACTGGGGCACCAAGACCATGATGATCCGCATCAACGGTCTCGACACCCACTACATGTACCGCGACGTGGTCGACATCGTGGAGGCCTGTCCGCGCCTCGACATGATCCTCATCCCCAAGGTCGGCGTCGCGGCGGACGTCTACGCCATCGACGTGCTGACGACGCAGATCGAGCAGGCTAAGAAGCGCGAGAAGAAGATTGGCTTCGAGGTGCTCATCGAGACGGCCCTCGGCATGGCCAATGTCGAGGCCATCGCCCAGTCCTCGCCGCGCCTGGAGGCCATGTCGTTCGGTGTCGCCGACTACGCCGCTTCGACCCGCGCCCGCGCCCAGGTCATTGGCGGGGTGAATCCCGACTTCTCCGTGCTCACCGACAAGGACGAGGCCGGGAACCGCCAGACCCATTGGCAGGACCCGTGGCTGTTCGCCCAGAACCGTATGCTCGTCGCCTGCCGCGCCTACGGCCTGCGCCCCATCGACGGCCCGTTCGGCGACTTCTCCGATCCCGATGGCTACGTCTCGGCGGCCAAGCGCTGCGCGGCCCTCGGCTTCGAGGGCAAGTGGGCGATCCACCCGAGCCAGATCGACCTCGCCAACGACGTCTTCACCCCGTCCGAGGCCGAAGTCACCAAGGCGCGCCGCATCCTCGTCGCCATGGAAGAGGCCGCCAAAGCCGGCCGCGGCGCCGTCTCCCTCGACGGTCGCCTCATCGACATCGCCTCGATCCGCATGGCCGAGGCGCTGATCGAGAAGGCCAACGCCATGGCGTCGAACTGATCCCATTCGGCTCGCGAAAGTCGAGAGACAGGACGGCCGCCCGGAGGGGCGGCCGTTTTGCCATCCGGCACGGAATGCCGCAGCATTCGCCGGCGGCGCCCGCGGACGCATCGCCGACGCGGGTCCGCGTCACGAACGACGAGAACGGAGAGAAACCACCATGCACGTGACCATCGAAGACGCCCACAAGGCCATCGAAGCGGCCCGCGCCAAGGCCGTCGAACTCGACACCCAGATGTGCATCGCCGTCGTCGATTCCGGCGGAAACCTGAAGGCTTTCTACCGGATGGACGGGGCCTGGGTCGGCTCCATCGACATCGCGCAGAAGAAGGCCAAGACCTCGGTGTTCTTCGGCATGATGACCGGGCAGATCGGGGCGCTGTCGCAGCCGGGCGGCCCGCTCTACGGCATCGAGCATTCCAACGACGGGTTGATCACCTTCCCGGGTGGCATCCCCATCGTCGACAAGGACGGCGAGATGTCCGGCGCCATCGGCGTCAGCGGCTCGACGGTCGAGAATGACCACGCCGTGGCGCTCGCGGGTGCCAGCACCATCGGGGCGACGGAGCTGCCGGCCCACCCCTGGCGGACCTGACCGTCCGGTCCCATTCGGTCCCTGACAGCAAGAAAGCCCCGCTCGTGAGAGCGGGGCTTTCTTTTGCGTCGAGTTCGGCGGTCCGGAAGGACCGCCGAACAATGGGGCTCAGAGGCCGCCGAACTTGTAGTTGAAGCCGGCCTTGACGATGCTGCCCTCGGTGTTGAAGCGCGAGGTGTACGAGCCGGTGGCGGCGGTGAGGCCGGTGGTGTTCACCGTGATGTTGCGGCTGCCGAGGTCGTAGCGCAGGTACTCGGCCTTCAGGGTCACGGCGCTGGCGCCGAGGAGACCACCGAGGAAGTTGAAGCGGTTGAGGAAGCTGTCCGTGGGGATCGCGTACTCGATGCCGCCGCCGTAGACGTAGCCCGTCTCCATGCCGTTGAACTTGCCGGCATAGGCCAGGGTGCCGGCCGGGTTCAGGAAGCCGGCGCTGTAGTTGACGTTGCCGTAGGCGAAGCCGCCGGTCCCGTAGACGAGGAACCGGTCGAAGGCGTAGCCGAGGCGGCCCGTGACGGTGCCGAGGTAGTCGAGGCGCTGGCGCAGGTTGCTCGGATCGGCGGCGACGTTCACGCCGGGGATGACCGGGCCGAAGTAGCTGTAGCTCTTGCTGATGTCGGTCCAGGTCACCTCAGTGGCGGCGCCGACGACGAAGCCCGAGCCCGGGGTGAACTGGTAGTTGTAACCGATGCCGCCACCGACGTTGCCGATGCCGTCCTGCTCGGAGCGGAAGTTGCCGGCGCGACGGCCCTGGGCGACGTTGAGCTGGGTGTTGGTGATGCCACCGAGGCCATTGTTGTTGCCGGTGGTGCGGATCGTCTGACGGTCGCTGAAGGCGTAGGAGCTGTGCGTGCCGAGGTAGAAGCCCGTCCAGGTGAACACCGGCACGGCGGTGAAGACGGGCGGCGGCGCAGCGCGGCGCGGCAGGTCGGCGGCGGAAGCGCTCGACACGGCGAGGATTGCAGCGGTGCCGGCCAGGAGGAGCTTGGCGAACATGGGAATGGGTTCTCGACGAAGGGCTGAAGGCTGCGCCGAGCTTAATGTGGGGGCAGACGGTCACGCTATGCCCGCAGCGCAACACCTACGGTTGGAATGCGGTCGGACCCTCGGAATCGCTGCTCAAGCCTGTTTCCCCGATCACGAAACCGCTATCGACGGGACCGCCCTATCGCACCGCGACAACGCCCGGTTAAGCACGCCGGGCTATCAGGAGGCGGACACCCGGAGCGTGACAGGAGCGACGATGACACGGGACAAACTCGCCGCCGAACTGAAGCGTATCGTGACCGAGCAAGTCAGCGACATCGAGCGCGCGGTCAAGGATGGTCACAAGACCATCGCCCTCAACGAGATCGCCGCCCTCAATCGCCATCTGAAGGCCCTGGCGACGGCCGTGAAGGCCAAGCCGGCCCTGCGCGCCTAAGCGGTCTCGCCGTCGCGGAGGCGTCTCACCAGGGCTTCGACGTCGGCCCGCGCCGCGTCGAGGGCCTGCGCATCCTTGCCCCGCACGACGATTCGGTTGGCGAAACCCGTCTGGGTCATCGACGGATAGGAGCCGATGGACACGCCCGGATGGGTCTTGGCCAGCTCCGAGAGATCGCCCGCATAGGTCCCCTCGGGGAGGTTCCCGGCCTCGATGGTGTGGGAGACAACGCGAACGCCCGTCTCGAGGGTCGGACCGATGGCGTCGAGCATCGCCTGCATGATCGTCGGCACGCCGGCCATGACGAAGACGTTGCCGAGGCGGAAGCCCGGCGCCTTCGAAACCGGGTTGGCGATGAGATCCGCGCCGGCGGGAATGCGGGCCATGCGCAGGCGCGCTTCGTTGAGATCCTCCGGCTTGTGCCGCTCCAGCAGCATCGCCTTGGCGCGCGGATCGACGTCAATGGACACCCCGAAGGCGGCGGCCACACTGTCGGCGGTGATGTCGTCGTGGGTCGGACCGATGCCGCCGGTGGTGAAGAGGTAGGTGTGGCCGGTACGAAGGGCGTTGACGGCCGCGACGATCCGATCCTGCTCGTCGGGGACGATTCGAACCTCGCGCAGGTCGATCCCGACGGCCGTGCAGTAATCGGCGATGGTGCCGATGTTCCTGTCCTTGGTCCGGCCGGACAGAATCTCGTCGCCGATGACGAGGATGGCGGCGGTGATGGGAGCGGTCATGGCGGTCCGGATGCGCGGATGGGCGGTACCGGATCGACCTAGGGCAGGGGAGGGCGAAGCACCACTCACGACAAAGGGGACGCCGTCGCCGGCGTCCCCTCGATCCCGTGCGCGACGGCCTACTTGTGGAAGTAGCTCGTGAGGGTCGAGATGCGCGAACCGACGATGTGCACCGCCTTGCGCAGACGGTCCTCGGACACGCCGAGACGGGCGGCCATGCTGGAGCGGGCGTGGGTGTCGTAGACGTCGAGGTGGGTCTTCTGGGCGGACTTGGCGGAGATCTGGTCGGCGATCATGGTCAAACCCTCGGGAAGGAAAAGCCGGCTCCGGTCTCTCGGAGATTGCAGTCTGAACGTGGGCCGAAGGGTTTTGTTTCCAGGACGTGACGGCGCGGCTCGGGTTTTTCCACAGGGGGACCGGACTTCAGACGAGGACGCCGGATTGGGCCGGCCCGGCGGCCAGGGACGCGTCCGTCGTCGTCCGCATCGCCTCCGGTTCCGGTGCCGGGAGGGCGGCGGCACGGGCCTCCAAGGTCGAGACCGTGCGCAGGGCGAGGACGATGCCGGCGAGGCCGAAGAGGATCGCGCCGAGGCCGACCCCGGCGATGACCCCTTTGGGACCGTAGAGATGCGCGCCGAGCAGGGCCGGCGGCACGGTGCCGACGGTGGCCCGGCCCCAGTTCAAGACCGTCGAGTAGAACGGGAAGCCGAGATTGTTGAACGAGGCGTTCGAGAGGAACAGCAGCCCGGTGAAGAACCACACCCCGCCGCTGACGAGGCAGAAGAACCCGAACAGGTCGGCGGCCACCCCCTGGAGCTCGAACAGCCGCGTCAGCGGCTCGCGGGCGAGGACGAGGGCGATCCAGACCACGACGACGTAGGCGCCCGTGACCAGGGCGCCGTCACGCAGGACCCCGCGCATGCGGTCGAACCGGCCCGCGCCCCAGTTCTGGCCGAGGATCGGCCCGATGGAACCGGACAGGGCGAACAGGCCGCCGAAGGCCACGGGGGTGAGGCGGTCGATGACCACGTTGCCGGCGATGGCGACGGCGCCGAACTTCGCCAGGGCGTAGGCGATGAAGGCGCTGGCGACGGAGGGGGCGAGGTTGGTGAGCACCGCCGGCAGGGCGATGCGGAACACGATGGGCGCATCCGCGACGATGTCGGCCACGCGCGGCCGGGCGAGCATGCGGAACCGGCGCACGCCCCACAGGCCGACGAGGGCGAAGGTGCCGCGTGCCACGCAGGTGGTGATGGCGGCTCCATCGACGCCGAGGCCGGCGCCGAAGATGAGGAGGGGATCGAGGCCGGCGGTGACGAGGGCGCCGGCGAGCGTCACCAGCATGGCCTGCCGGGCGGCGCCGACGGCGCGCAACAGTCCGGAGAACATCATGCCGGGCCCCATGAGCAGGTTCGACGGCAGGGTGATCCAGAGGAAGCGCGTCGCCACCGGAAGGGTGTCGGCATCGGCGCCGATGGCCGTAAGGAACACCGGCAGGAACGGCAGCATCGCCACGACGAGGACGGCCGACACGATGATGCCGTGGATGGTGCCGGAGGTGGCGAGACGCCGGGCGCCCGCCTCGTCGCCCGCCCCGATGGCGCGCGAGACCAGGGCGCCGGCCGCGATCATCAGGCCGATATTGATGGCGATGGCGAAGAACTGGACGATGGTGGCGAAGCCCACGGCCGCCGTGAGCATGGGGTCGCCGAGCTTCGACACGTAGAGGAGCGACAGGAGATCGACGACGAACAGCGCCATCAGGCCGACGGAGCCCGTGGCGCTCATCACCACGACGTGGCGCAGGATCGACCCGTTGACGAAGCGCGCCGCAGCCGGATTCGAATCGGAGCCCCTCACGAAACTCCCATTCATCGGATCTTCCTGTTCGGGCTCGACAAGGCCTTGGGCGTTTCGTGAGGAAAGCTCAGGCATCGGAGGGAAGATCCCGGGCTTCGAGGGTGTGGGTGGCGGCTTCGCGCGCCCTGGTGCCGATGATGTCGCGGGTCTCGGCGTTGAGGGCACGCGAGGGGCGCTGGGGCTCGGTGAGGGGTTCGGGCTTGATCTGCGCGGCGCCGCGCATCCAGGCGGCGGCATCGGGGAGCGCCCCGGCCTGCTGCAGGACGAGGCGGGCGACGTCGCGCTTGCGCACGTCCTCGGCGACGGCGGCGGCCACCTCCGGGGCGACGCCCAGACCCTCCAGGGTGGCGCGGCCGAAGCCGAGGGCGGAATCCACCGTCTCGCGCAGCTGGAAATCCACGTCGCGGTTCATCAGTTCGACGGCGTGCATGCGGTCGTAGGCCCGCACGTAGGTCCGCACGCTCGCGAATTCCTCGTGGACGATGTCGACGATCTTGAGGGCGGATTCGGGCTCGTCGACGCAGATGCAGAGCAGTTCGGCCCGGCCGATGCCGGCGGCGCGCAGGACGTCGAGGCGGGTGCCGTCGCCGTAGAAGATGCGGAAGCCGAAGCGCGAGGCGGAGCGGATCTGCTCCACGTCCTTGTCGATGACGGTCACGCTGATGCCCTCGGCGAGGAGCACCTGGGTCAGGATCTGGCCGAAGCGGCCGAAACCGACGACGAGGACGCGGGCTTCCGTGTTCTCCACCGTGTCGGGGGCGAGGTCGGGTTCGCCGCGGCGGCGCGCGAGGGCACTGTCGAGGGCTTTCGCCGCCACCGGGCCGACCAGCATGGTCAGGGCCGCCAGCGCGATGGCGAATCGGCCGCTCGGCCCGTCGATGAGGCCGAGCTCCCCGCCGACGGGCAGGAGCACGAAGGCGAATTCGCCGGCCGGCGCCAGGATGGCGCCGCCGCGCACGGCGTCGAGCCAGGTCGAGCCGAACAGGCGGAACAGGCCGGCGACGAGGCCGACCTTGATGAGGATGGCGCCGGCGGTTGCGCCGAGCAGCCACGGCCACTCGGCCTTCAGCAGGCCGCCGTCGATGGACATCCCGACGCTCATGAAGAACAGGCCGAGGAGCATGCCGCGGAACGGCTCGATATCGGCCTCGAGCTGGTGGCGGAAGTTCGACTCGGCGAGCAGCACGCCGGCCAGGAACGCCCCCATGGCCATGGACAGGCCGACATGCTCCATGAGCATGGCCGTGCCGAGCACCACGAGAAGGGCGGCCGCCGTCATCACCTCGCGGGCGCCACTGGCCGCGAGCAGGCCGAAGAACGGGTTGAGGCCGTAGCGCCCCACCAGCACCACGGCGAGGATGGCCGCGCCCACGGTGCCCGTCGATTGCAGGGCGGACACGAGCCAGCCGTCGCCCCCGACGCCGCCGGTGGAGGCGAAGAGCGGCATCAGGGCGAGGATCGCCACCACGGAGATGTCCTGGAACAGCAGCACCGCGAAGGCCCGCCCGCCATAGGGCGTGCCGAGGTCGCCGCGCTCCTCCAGGAGCTGCAGGGCGACGGCGGTCGCCGACAGGGCGAGGGCGATGCCGATGACGAAGGCGGCCGATGGCTTCAGGCCGAACAGGAAGCCGATGCCGGCGAGGACCGCGGTGCAGACGAGGAGCTGCGCCGTGCCGAGGCCGAAGATGTCGCGCCGCATGGAGACGAGGCGGGAGATCTGGAGTTCGAGGCCGACGATGAAGAGCAGCAGCACAACGCCGAGCTCGGCCACACTCGCCGCCGTCTCGGGCTCGGCGATGAGGGAGAAGCCGAACGGACCGATGATCACGCCGGCGACGAGGTAGCCGAGGACGGCGCTCTGGCCGATGAGCCGGAAGATCGGCACGCCGATCACCGCCGCCGACAGGAACGTCAGCACGGGCGGCAGGAAGCTGACGTGGGTCGCGGCGCTCGCCATGAGAATCCTGGCTGGAGTGGAATCCTGGCGGGAGATGGCCGGTCGCGATCGCGGTGCTCACAGCGACCAGGGATGTCGGGACCGCGCCGTCTTAGACCACCTCCGCCTGGATCGCCATTCGGACCCCGGCCTCGAATGCGGGCCCCGGGCCGTCTCCGTGCGAATCAGCACCCGCGCGCCGGGCTCACCGCTGCCGCGCGGGCTTACCGAGGCCGCGCGGGCTCACCGAGGCCGCGCGGCCTTGCGCTCGTCGCGGCGGGCCAGAAGCAGGCTCGTCGCATCACCGTCGAGCCGCAGGGCGGCCGCATCGAACAGATCCTGGCGGATGAGGCCGATATCCTTCAGTTCGCGCTCCGACATGCCCCCGAGTTGGCGCAGGACGCGGGCATTGATGGCGGCGCGGGACAGGCCGGCGGCCACGGGGGCGAGAAGTCCCGCCAGGATGCCGCGCGCCCTGCGCAGGCGGGTGCGCAGGCGGGTGAAGGGGAGGGGAAGCGCTGCGCCCCCGGTGTCGCGGATCGTCGTGCCGGTCATGACCGTGCTCCTTGTCGATGACGCGACCATCGCCGCGATGGACTGGCCTCGACAGGGACAGTGCCGTACGGTTTCATTGAATTGTCCGGACGGCCGGACCGTACAGGAGCAAGGACCGAAGCGATGAAGGCCCGCGCGCCGGCGATGCCGACCCTGGTCCAGACGGTGACGCAGGCCATCGCCGAGCGGATCGCCAGCCGGACCCTCGCCCCCGGCGCCCGGCTGCCCTCTGTGCGAAGCTTCGCCGAATCCATGGGCGTGTCGAAATCCACCGTGGTGGAGGCCTACGACCGGCTCGGCGCGGAGGGCGCCATCGTGGCGCGGCGGGGCTCCGGCTTCTACGTCGCCGGCAAGACCCGGCCGCTCTGCCTCAAGACCGTGGGGCCGGAACTCGACCGGGCCGTCGATCCCCTGTGGATCACCCGCCAGTCGATGCAGTCCGGCCCGAGTCTGCTGAAACCCGGTTCCGGCTGGCTGCCCACGGACTGGATGCCCGGCGACGCCATCCGCCGGGGCCTGCGCCACCTGTCGCGGGAGGGGACCCGCGATCTCGTCTGCTACGACCAGCCCCTGGGGCTGGCCGCGCTCCGCGCCCAGATCGCGCGCCGCATGGAGGAGAAGGGCGTGGCGGCCGATGCCGACCAGATCCTGCTCGTCGATTCGGCGACGCAGGCCGTCGACCTCCTGTGCCGCTTCCTCCTGGCGCCCGGCGACACCGTGGTGGTGGATGACCCCTGCTACTTCAACTACCACGCGCTCCTGCGCGCCCACCGGGTGCAGGTGATCGGCGTGCCGTTCACCCCGTCGGGGCCGGATCTGGCGGCCCTGGAGACGCTTCTGGCCGCGCACCATCCCCGATTCTACCTGACCAATTCGGCCCTCCATAACCCCACGGGCGCGACGCTCGCCCCGGCGACGGTCCACCGGGTGCTGAAGCTCGCGGAGGCGCACGACACCCTGATCATCGAGGACGACATCTTCGGCGACCTCGAACCGGAGCCGGCCCCGCGTCTCGCCGGATTCGACGGACTCCAGCGGGTGATCCAGGTCGGCAGCTTCTCGAAGACCCTGTCGGCCTCCGTGCGCTGCGGCTTCCTCGCCGTGCGGGCCGACTGGATCGAACCGCTCATCGACCTCAAGCTCGCCATGAGCCTCGGCAACGGGCACCTCGCCGCCGTGCTGATGCACCGCCTCATCACGGACGGGACCTACCGGCGGCACCTGTCCGAGATCCGCGAAAAACTCGCGCGCGACCGTGGCCTCGCGGCCCGGCGCCTGGAGGCGTGCGGGCTGAAACTGTGGACGGAGCCGCGCGGCGGCCTGTTCCTCTGGATGAGCCTGCCGGACGGCCTCGATTCGGGCGATGTCGCCCGCCGGGCGCTGGCCGAAGGGGTTGTGCTGGCGCCGGGCGCGGCGTTCAGCACCTCGGGCGCCGGCACGCGATTCCTGCGCTTCAACGTCGCCCATTGCGCCGATCCGCGCATCTTCTCGGTGCTGGAGGGGGCGATGGCGGGTGGGCCGACATGACACGCCGACGGAGTTTGATACGCCGGCCCGTGCCTCTCCGACGGTTTTGGGCTATGACCGGTTGACAGGGGCGGCCCAGCCTCGCCACATCCCGGCTATCATGAGCGATGCACTCCCGACGACCCAGACCGCCCCCGTGGACGCTGAGAAGCCTCCCCTGGAGATTCTGCTGTGTGCCCCGCGCGGCTTCTGCGCCGGCGTGGTGCGGGCCATCGACGTGGTCGAGCGGGCGCTCGCCATCTACGGACCCCCGGTCTACGTGCGCCACGAGATCGTCCACAACAAATACGTGGTCGAGAGCCTGAAGCGGAAAGGCGCCGTGTTCGTGCGCGAACTCGACGAGGTGCCGGACGGCTCGGCCCCGGTGATCTTCTCCGCCCACGGCGTGGCGAAGACGGTTCCTAACAACGCCGATTCGCGCGGGCTCACCACCATCGACGCCACCTGCCCCCTGGTGACCAAGGTTCACCGTGAAGCCGAGATCCACCACAAGCGCGGCCGCCACGTCCTCCTCGTCGGCCATTCCGGCCACCCTGAAGTGGTCGGCACCATGGGCCAGCTCCCCGCCGGCTCCATCACCCTGGTGGAGGATCTCGAGCAGATCGCCGCCCTCGAGCCCGAGAGCCGCGACAACCTCGCCTGGGTGACGCAGACGACCCTGTCGGTGGACGACACCCGGCACATCGTCGCGGCGCTGAAGGCGAAGTTCCCGACCATCACCGGTCCGCACAAGGACGACATCTGCTACGCCACCACGAACCGCCAGGAAGCGGTGAAGCAGGTGGCCCCCCTGGTCGATGCCGTGATCGTGGTCGGTTCCTCGAACTCCTCGAACTCGCAGCGCCTGCGCGAGGTCGCCGAGCGCGTCGGCTGCCCGATCACCCGCCTCGTGCTCCGCGCCGAGGAGATCGACTGGGAGGCGTTCAAGGATGTACGCCGCCTCGGCCTCACCGCCGGCGCTTCGGCTCCGGAAGTGCTGGTGGAAGAGATCATCGACGCGTTCGCGGCCCGCTACACCGTCACGGTGGATACGGTCTCGACGGTGGTGGAGGACATGTCCTTCCCGCTGCCGCGCGAATTGCGCAGCGAAGCCGCCGAATAGGCATCGGTTCCAAGCCCGGTTCGATCAGCAGGGGCGCCCATCGGCGCCCTTGTGCATTTTGACCCTCTCAACTGTTCGAGCGAAACGCCCGTGGCCGTCTACACCGAGGTTTCCGACGAGGCGCTGACCGACTTCCTCGGCGCCTACGACATCGGCACCCTGCTCTCCTACAAGGGCATCGCCGAGGGCGTCGAGAACACCAACTTCTTCGTCCACACCACGGCGGGCTCCTACATCCTCACCCTCTACGAGAAGCGGGTGCGGGTGGACGATCTGCCGTTCTTCCTCCACCTCATGGAGCATCTCGCCGCGCGGGGACTCGCCTGTCCGCAGCCGATCAGGAACCGGGCCGGCGTGAGCCTGGGCGAACTGTGCGGCCGGCCGGCGGTGATCGTCAGCTTTCTGGAGGGCGTCTCGGTCAAGCGGCCGACCCCCGACCATTGCCGGGCCCTCGGTCGGGCCCTCGCCGGTCTCCACGCCGCCGGCAGCGATTTCGGCATGCGCCGCGACAACAACCTCTCGGTGGAGGCGTGGGGCCCGCTGTTTCGAAGTGCGGACGCCCAGGCCGACACCGTCGCGCCGGGGCTCGCCGCGCGGGTGCGCGAAGACCTCACCGTCCTCGAAGCGGGCTGGCCGCGCGGCCTGCCCTCGGGCGTGATCCACGCCGATCTCTTCACCGACAACGTCTTCTTCATCGGCGACGACCTGTCCGGCCTCATCGACTTCTATTTCGCCTGCACCGACGCCTTCGCCTACGACCTCGCCATCTGCCTCAACGCCTGGTGCTTCGAGGCCGACGGCACCTTCCACCGCGACCGGGGCGCCGCCCTCATCGCCGGCTACGAAGCCGTCCGACCCCTGACCGCCGAGGAAGTCGCGGCCCTGCCGATCCTGTGCCGCGGCGCGGCCCTGCGCTTCCTGCTCACCCGCCTCGTCGATTGGCTGAACGTGCCGCCGGGCGCCCTGGTCCAGCCCAAGGACCCCCTGGAATACGATCGCAGGCTGGCCTTCCACCGCACGGTGACACGGGCCGAGGATTACGGACGCGGTGCCTGATCGGGGCTGCCCGTCAGTTCCAAGTGTGCAGCACCGTCCGCCAGCCGTCGCCCTGGTGCTCCAGGACGTTGACCCAGTTTCCGCTGAACACCTTCCGGGCGCCACCGTCCCCCGGTCCGCTCGCCTCCCAGCGTCCACTGGCGATGAGGAGGTCGCCCTTCGCCTTGGCCGACTGGACCGTGACCTTGTGGTCGGCGAACCCTTTCGACTTCAGATTGCTGAAGTAGGTCTGGATGCCGGGGCCGTCCGCAAGCGGCGCGCCCTTGGTGACGACCTCCGCGTCGGGGCCGTACAGCCTGCTCAAGGCGTCCATGTCGCCGGCATTGAAGCTCTGATCCCAACGGTCGGCGGCCGCCTGCGCTGTAACCTTCGCGTCCTCCGCGATGGCGGGTGCCGTCACCGCGAGGCCGGTCATGAAGATGAGGACACGGGTGTGGGAACGAAAGGACATGACGTTCTCCCGGGCGAAATCTCGGATGATTCCCGAGGCGGCAATATCCACCAGAATTCGGTCCGATGAAAGCTTGATGAAGCGTTCGCCCGAATGTTTCGAAACTTCCGAATTCGGAGAGACTCACGAAAAAGCCCGGGGTTCTGCCCCGGGCTCGCAACGTCTCGACCGAAATGGGCGGTTCAGATGACCTTCAGCAGCGCGTCGACACCGGAAATCTCGGTCTTGGCCGGCGAATCCTCGATGTTGAGCACCCGCACCACGCCATCTTCCACCAGCATGGCGTAACGCTTCGAGCGCGGGCCGAGGCCGAAGCCCGTGCCGTCCATGTCGAGGCCCAGGGCCTTGGCGAACTCGGCGTTGCCGTCGGCGAGGAATTCGAGCCCCTCGGCGGCACTGGCCTTCTGCCAGGCGTCGAGGACGAACACGTCGTTGACGGAGGTGATCGCCACGGCGTCGATACCGCGCGCCTTGATCTCGGCCAGCTTCTCGACGAAGCCCGGCAGGTGGTTGCGGTGGCAACTGGGGGTGAAGGCGCCCGGGATGCCGACGAGGACGACGCGGCGGCCCTTGAACACGTCGTCCGTGGTCCGGGCCTCGGGACCGTCCTTGCCGCTGACGCGGAACGTGACCTGGGGAAGGTGGTCGCCAACCTGGATCGTCATGGGTGATCTCCTGTGGGCGTCGCGCCCGCGCGTGGAAGCCGTCTATCGCGCGGGGTCGAGCCTGTCGAGGCGAGGACGCGGGCCGTACACGCTCCCGTGAAAGCGATGCCGCGCCCCGCCGACGTTTGGTTCTTGGACTAGGCCAGTGATGGGCGTAGCATGCCGCCATGCAGACCTCCCGATCCCGGACGGCCGATCCCGCCTACCTCGATGGCCAGTTCCTCATCGCCATGCCGGGGCTGACCGATGCACGATTCGCGCGCTCGGTGATCTACCTCTGCGCCCATTCCGCCGATGGGGCCATGGGCATCATCCTCAACAAGGCGATCCAGAATCTCGACATGCCGGATCTCCTGATCCAGCTCGAGATCGCCCAGGAGGCCGACGCCATCCGGCTGCGCGAGCGGGTCGGCCACATGCCCGTGCTCATGGGCGGTCCCGTGGACGCCAAGCGCGGCTTCGTCCTGCACACGGACGATTTTCACATCGATCAATCGACCCTGATCATCGACGACGGGATCTGCCTCACCGCCACCGTCGATATCCTCCGCGCCATCGCCGACGACCAGGGCCCCGCCAGCGCCGTCCTGGCGTTGGGGTATGCCGGCTGGCAGGCCGGGCAGCTCGAGAACGAGATCCTGGCCAACGGCTGGCTGACCTGCCCGGCCGATCCGGAGCTGATCTTCAACACGGCCCTGGAGTCCAAGTACGAACGGACCCTGCGCGGCATCGGCATCGATCCGGCCATGCTGTCGGTCAGCGCGGGTCACGCCTGACCCATCGAAAATTCTAATCCGGGAAGCCCGTCGCGCCGCCGGCATCCGGGTTCATGCCATCGACGGACGGCTGCGGCTTCCGGCGCGGGCGCGGGGTTGCCGACGCCGTCGGGGCGGCGGCGGCGGTGTTGACGCCGAGGCGCGTGGCGAGCGCCAGGGCGCGGCCTTCGGTGAAACGCAGGTTGCAGAAGCCGTGGGCCCCCTCCCGCGCGTAGGTCCGGCAGAGTTGCTCACGGTCGGAGGAGAACGCCGCCTGTTCGGTGACGATGGGGCGGACATCCTGGCCCCGCGCCCGCTGGGTCATGAGCTTGTAGTTCTCGCGCACCGCCCGGTCGGCCGTGCCGCGCGCACCGTCGAACTCAACGGAACGGGGGATCAGAGTCGCGGCGGCCGGGCCCCACAGGCCCGTCGGAGTGGTGGCGCAGTCGGCCGTCGTCACGGTGCAGACCCGGCTGGAGCCCAGCGACGTCACGAGGACGCCCCCCTCGACCACCTCGAACCGGAGGGGGCACTCGCCGCCCGTCGCCTCGAAGCGGGGCAGACCGTCGGGACGGCCCTCCGAGGTGAGAGCCACGGGCGTGCCGCCGTTCCACGGGACCGTGCAGCTCTCGCTCGGCGCCGAAATCTTGGTGCCCGGCAGGGTGATGCGCGCCGTGGTCCCGGCGGCCGCCTTCTCCAGTTTCAGGGTGCCGCTGAGGCCGTTGTACAACAGCTCCTGGCCCATGACGTTGTCCTCCGCCGGCGCCTTCAGGACGACGGGCTGCTTCGGCGCGGCCGGCGCACGGGGCGCCTCGGCGGCCGGCGCATCGCCCGGCGCGCCAGGAGGCGGCGCCAGCGGCGTACCGGGCTGCACACCGCCCGGGACGCCGCGCGGCGGCACCGGTGGCTTGGCCGCGCGCCCGATCCCGAACAGCTCCTCGAAGAAGTTCTGCGCGCCGGCCGGATTCGGCATCGCGACGGCGAGCGGCAGCAGGAGGAGGACGCGGATCAACGGGGGCATCGAGACTTTCAGGCCGGTGAGCATGATGGAGGCGCGGCCAGTCGCCAGCCTACCATGCGGGCCATGGCTTGAACGTGGCGTCGATACAACAAGAACCTGGTCGCACGCGGCCGAAAACCATTCGCATGACGGGGATCGGCCAATCGGGAGAAGGGGATAACGCGGGCCCGGCCGATACGCTCCCGTGCTTTGCCGGATCGCCTTGCGGCTCCGCATCCCCCTTCTTATATCCGGCGGGACGCGGGATTAAGACCCGAGCCGGAGTGTTCTCGACGCTCGGTCCGGTCCCGGTTCCGCTCGACAATCTCAGTTTTTCCACCGCCATGGGCCGAGCTGCTTCGGGGCTCGGCGGTCTGCTTGACCAAGCGACAACAGAGGGATCCCACCATGGGTAAAGTTATCGGTATCGACCTCGGCACCACCAATTCCTGCGTGGCCGTGATGGAGGGCTCGCAGCCCAAGGTCATTGAGAACGCGGAAGGTGCCCGCACCACGCCGTCCATCGTCGCCTTCCTCGACGATGGCGAGCGCCTCGTCGGCCAGCCGGCCAAGCGTCAGGCCGTCACCAATCCGGAACACACGTTCTTCGCCATCAAGCGCCTCGTCGGCCGCACCTACGACGATCCGATGACGCAGAAGGACAAGGGCCTCGTGCCCTACAAGATCGTCCGCGGCGACAACGGCGATGCTTGGGTCGAGGCCGACGGCAAGAAGTATTCGCCCTCGCAGATCTCCGCCTTCACCCTGCAGAAGATGAAGGAGACGGCGGAAGCCCATCTCGGCCAGCCGGTGACTCAGGCCGTGATCACGGTGCCCGCCTACTTCAACGACGCCCAGCGTCAGGCCACCAAGGATGCCGGCAAGATCGCCGGCCTCGAGGTGCTGCGCATCATCAACGAGCCCACCGCCGCGGCGCTGGCCTACGGCCTCGACAAGAAGAAGGCCGGCACCATCGCGGTGTACGATCTCGGCGGCGGCACCTTCGACGTGTCGATCCTCGAGATCGGCGACGGCGTGTTCGAGGTGAAGTCCACCAACGGTGACACCTTCCTCGGCGGCGAGGACTTCGACAACCGCGTGGTCGAGTACCTCGCGGCGGAGTTCAAGCGCGAGCAGGGCATCGACCTGACGAAGGACAAGCTCGCGCTCCAGCGCCTAAAGGAAGCGGCCGAGAAGGCGAAGATCGAGCTGTCGTCGGCGACGCAGACCGAGATCAACCTGCCCTACATCACGGCCGACGCGTCGGGTCCGAAGCACCTCGCCCTCAAGCTGTCGCGGGCCAAGTTCGAGAGCCTCGTCGACGATCTCGTCCAGCGCACCATCGAGCCGTGCCGCAAGGCCCTCAAGGATGCCGGCGTCTCGGCGTCCGAGATCGACGAGGTCGTGCTCGTCGGCGGCATGATCCGCATGCCGAAGATCCAGGAAGTGGTGAAGTCCTTCTTCGGCAAGGAGCCCCACAAGGGCGTCAACCCGGATGAGGTCGTGGCCATCGGCGCGGCGGTGCAGGCCGGCGTGCTGCAGGGCGACGTCAAGGACGTGCTCCTCCTCGACGTGACCCCCCTGTCCCTCGGCATCGAGACCCTGGGCGGCGTGTTCACCCGCCTCATCGACCGCAACACCACGATCCCGACGAAGAAGTCGCAGACTTTCTCGACGGCCGAGGACAACCAGAACGCGGTCACCATCCGGGTCTTCCAGGGTGAGCGCGAGATGGCCGCCGACAACAAGATGCTCGGCCAGTTCGACCTCATGGGCATCCCGCCGGCCCCCCGCGGCATGCCGCAGATCGAGGTGACCTTCGACATCGACGCCAACGGCATCGTCAACGTGACGGCCAAGGACAAGGCGACGAACAAGGAGCACCAGATCCGGATTCAGGCCTCTGGCGGCCTGTCGGACGCCGACATCGACCGGATGGTGAAGGACGCCGAGGCCAACGCCGAGGCGGACAAGAAGCGCCGCGAGCTCGTCGAGGTGAAGAACCAGGGCGAGAGCCTCGTGCACGCCACCGAGAAGTCGGTGAAGGAGTACGGCGACAAGGTCTCGGCCGACGACAAGGCCGCCATCGAGACGGCGATCACGGCGCTCCGCACGGCCCTCGACGGCGAGGATGTCGAGACCATCAAGGCCCGCACCACCGACGTGATGCAGGTCTCGATGAAGCTCGGCGAGGCCATGTACGCGGCCAACCAGGCCGGTGAGGCCGGGACCGAAGCGCCGGCCGGCGAAGCCAAGAAGGACGACGTCATCGACGCCGACTTCCAGGAAGTCGATGACAAGGACCAGAAGAAGCGGGCATAACGCCCCTTCGGGTACAGGGGGCCGGAGCGATCCGGCCCCTTGCCATGTCTGATGAGATGACGGTGCGGTCCTCGCTGGAGGTCGTTGCACCGAGGGACGTTGAGGGCGGGTATGTCGAAGCGGGACTATTACGAGATTCTCGGCGTCGCCAAGACCGCGACCGACGGTGAGATGAAGGTCGCCTTCCGCAAGCTCGCCATGACCTACCATCCCGATCGCAATCCCGGGAATGCCGAGGCCGAGGTCAAGTTCAAGGAAGTCAACGAGGCCTACCAGACCCTGACCGACGGCCAGAAGCGCGCCGCCTACGATCGCTTCGGCCATGCCGCCTTCCAGCAGGGCGGTGGCGGCCCCGGATTCGGCAACGAGTTCGGCGACTTCATGTCGGACATCTTCGACAATTTCTTCGGCGACGGTCGCGCGGCGCCGGGGGGCGCCCGGGCCGGGGCCGGGGCGCGCGGTGGCTCGACCCGCGAGCGCGGCGCGGACCTGCGCTACAACCTCGAGATTTCCCTGGAGGAGGCCTTCGCCGGCAAGGCCGAGACCATCAAGATGGCCACCGCCGTCACCTGCGAAACCTGCTCCGGCTCGGGCGCCAAGGCCGGATCGAAACCCCGCCCGTGCCAGACCTGCGGCGGCTACGGCCGGGTTCGGGCGGCGCAGGGGTTCTTCGCCATCGAACGGACCTGCCCGAATTGTCACGGCCGCGGCGAGGTCATCGACGACCCGTGCGGCACCTGCTCGGGCGCGGGACGGGTCACCCGCGAGCGGACCCTCTCCATCAACGTGCCGGCGGGTGTCGATGACGGCCTGCGCATCCGCCTTGCCGGCGAAGGCGAGACCGGCCTGCGCGGCGGCCCGGCCGGTGACCTCTACGTGTTCCTGTCGATCAAGCCGCACGAGTTCTTCCAGCGCGACGGGGCGGACCTGTTCTGCCGGGTGCCGATCAACATGGTGACGGCGGCCCTCTCGGGCGACATCACCGTGCCGGTCATCGACGGCTCGCAGACCCAGGTGAAGATCCCGGCCGGAACCCAGACGGCCAAGCAATTCCGCATCAAGGGCAAGGGCATGCCGGTCCTGCGGGCCCGCGACGTCGGCGATCTCTACATCCAGGTTTTCGTCGAGACGCCGCAGAACCTGACCAAGCGCCAGCGCGAACTGCTGCAGGAATTCGGCCAGTCGGCCTCCGACGAGAACCACCCCGAGAGCGCGGGCTTCTTCTCGAAGGTCCGCGAGTTCTTCGACGGCCTCGGCGGCACCGCCCGGCAGTGACGCCGTGTGGGATCGAACCGCGCCGGTCCCGGTTATGATTGTGGCCGGGCGGCATCGCCCGATCGAACGCGCAGCCGGGCCACATGCGAAGTGCCGATGTCAGCTTGACTGTCCCCGGCCTTCGGCGTCTAGCCTTTCCTTCCCAAACCGTGATCTGAGGGCATAGGGTCTTGCCGCCGCTTCGCCGTCCCAGCACCAAGCTCCAAGCCGCGCCCGGCGCCTTGAATCCGCGGCGCGATCCCTTGGAGGACGAGGCGCGCTTCCTGCGTTCCTGGTTCGAGCGCCCCCTCGTCACGGGGTCGGTGACGCCCTCGGGCAAGATGCTCGCCCGCACCATGGCGTCCTACGTCGATCCGCGCATGGCCGGGCCGGTCATCGAACTCGGCCCCGGCACCGGCCCGGTGACCGAGGCCCTGATCCGGCGCGGAATCGAGCAGGAGCGGCTGATCCTCGTCGAGTACAATCCGGATTTCTGCCGGCTGCTGCGAACGCGGTTTCCCCGGGCCAACGTGGTGCAGGGCGATGCCTACGACATCGCCGCCACCCTCGGCGCCCTCGTGCAGGAGAAGGCCGCCGCGACGGTCTCGAGCCTGCCGCTGTTCACCAAGCCCCTGGAACAGCGCCTCGGCCTGCTCAACGCCGCGCATGCGATGATGCATCCCGGCGCCCCCTTCATCCAGTTCACCTACGCGGTGGTGCCGCCGATCCCCGAGCGCTGCGATGCCGGCACCTATACGGCGAGCCGCTCCAACCGTGTCTGGCTCAACCTGCCTCCGGCCCGCGTCTGGGCGTATCGCCGTCCCTGACGCCGGGCTGAACGCGCCCGCCGGCCGGCATTCACGGCCGAGTCCGTAGGGTCTTCCTGGTGGGGCCGAGGTGTCCTCGGCCCGCTGCAATCGGAAGACCGTCATGGCTTTTCGCACCCCTTCGCTGCTCCCTCGCCTTCTTGCCACCGGTCTCGCCGTCGCGACCGGTCTCGGAATGACGGCGGCTCTCGCGATGCCGTTTTCGCAATCGCCCCATCCATCCGTGGTCGTCCCCGTTCACGACCACGATGGGTATGGCGACCGTGGCTATGGCCGCGGCTATCATCACCATCATCATCGCGGACACGACCGCGGCTGGGGCGGCGGTCATCGCGGATGGGACCACGATCGGGGCCATGGCCGGCGCGGCTGGGGGCATCATCACCACCACGATCATCGCGGCGGCGGATATCGCGGCCACTATCCGTACTGACCGTCAGGCGATGCGGTCCCGCAACGGCGCGTCGGCTGCGCCCGGTGCGGGGCCGATGCCATAGGCGGCATGCAGGGCCGCCTCGGCGCGGTCGGCGGCCGCAGCATCGCGGGCGTGGATGACGGCGAGGGGCCGGTCGGGACCGACCGCATCGCCGGCCCGGGCGAGACCGGTGAATCCGACGGCCGGATCGATGCCGTCCTGCGGTCGGGTCCGTCCACCGCCGAGGCCGATGACCGCGAGCCCGATGTCGCGGGTCGCCACCCGCGCGACGTAGCCGGACTCCACCGCCACCGCTCGCACGACGTCGGCCTTGGCGAGATACCGCTCCGGGTGGTCGGCGAGATCGACCGGGCCACCGAGGGCCGCGACCATCTGCGAAAAGATCTCCAGGGCGCGCCCCGAATCGAGGGCCTCCTCGAGGCGGGCGCGGGCCGTGGGCAAATCGTCGGCCAAGCCGCCGAGCGCCAGCATCTCGGCACCGAGTTCCAGGGTGACGGTGTGGAAGGCGGTCTCCCGCGCGCGTCCCGTCAGGTAGTCGAGGACATAGGCGACCTCCAGGGCGTTGCCGGCGGCCGAGGCGAGGGGGGACTCCATATCGGTGACCAGGGCGACGGTCCTGAGACCGGCGCCCGCCGCCACGCCGACGATGGCCTCGCCGAGGCCGAACGCCTCGTCCGGATCCGTCATGAACGCGCCCGAGCCGACCTTCACGTCCATGACGAGGCCGTCGAGGCCGGCGGCGAGCTTCTTCGACAGGATCGACGCGGTGATGAGATCGAGGGATTCCACCGTGCCGGTGACGTCGCGGATGGCGTAGAGGCGGGCATCGGCCGGGGCGAGCTCCGGCGTCTGCCCGATGATGGCGCAGCCGACCTCCCGGGTGACGCGCCGGAAGCGGTCGAGGTCCGGACGTGCGTCGTAGCCGGGGATGCTGGCCAGCTTGTCGAGGGTGCCGCCGGTGTGCCCGAGGCCACGCCCCGAGATCATCGGAACGTAGCCGCCGCAGGCCGCCACCATGGGCGCCAGGGCGAGGCTGACGGCATCGCCGACGCCACCCGTGGAATGCTTGTCGAGAACCGGCCCGGGCAGATCCCAGGTCAGAACCGTGCCGGATCGGGTCATCGCCCGCGTGAGGGCGACGCGCTCGCCGACGGAGAGGCGCCGGAAGAACACTGCCATGGCGAAGGCCGCGGCCTGTCCCTCGGTGACGCGGCCATCCGTGAGACCGGCGATGAAATCGGCGATCTCTGCCGACTCGAGTTCCCGTCCGTCGCGCTTGGCCCGGATCGTCTCCTGCGGCAGCCTCATGCGGCGGTCTCCACGGCTGCGGCGAGGGCGGCGTGCAGGCTGCTCGCGCCGATGCGGAAGGTTTTCGGGGTTGCCCAGTCCGGCCCCACGATCCGATCGGCGAGGGCGAGATACAGGGCGGCGTCGGCCACCGTCCTGATTCCACCCGAGACCTTGAGGCCGTGCGTCCCGCCCGCGTCGCGGATAGCGTGGAGCATGATCTCCGCCGCCTCCGGGGTCGCCGAGACGGCCGTCTTGCCCGTCGAGGTCTTGATCATATCGGCGCCGGCGGCGAGGGCGAGGCGGCTCGCCTGCGCGATCAGGTCCGGGGACCGGAGCATGCCCGTTTCCAGGATCACCTTGAGGCAAGCCGGGCCACAGGCCGCGCGCACGGCCGCGACCATGCCGTGCGCCGGCTCCGCCCGCCCGTCGCGGAGGGCCCCATAGGGCAGGACCAGATCGATCTCGTCAGCGCCGTCGCACAGGGCCGCGCACGTTTCACGGACGGCCCGTTCGACGTCCTCTCCCCCCGCCGGGAAGTTGACCACCGTGGCGACGGCCACCGTCGATCCGGCGAGCAGCCGGGCCGACTGGGCGACGAACCGGGGCCAGACGCACACGGCGGCGACGCCGCTGGCCCGGGCGGTTCGGCACAGGGTCTCGATGGCGGCCTCCGTGCCCGTATCACCGAGATCGGTGAGGTCGAGGAGGGGGAGGGCGCGCCGGGCGGTGAGGGATTCGGTCATGCACGGGGCTCCGGCAGGAGGCCGACGAACGCCTCGGCGAGGCGGGCGAGGTCGGTGGCGGCGCGCGCCGCCACGGCCTTGGTCTCGTCGTGGTGAGGGTCGCCGTCGCCGATCCCGGCGGCGAGGTTGGTGACGACGGAGACGGCCGCAACGGGCAGGCCGAAGAAGCGGGCCAGGATGGTCTCCGGCACCGTGGACATGCCGACGAGGTCGGCGCCGAGGATGCCGGCCATGCGGACCTCCGCCGGCGTCTCGAAGCTCGGGCCGGAGAACCAGGCATAGATGCCCTCGTGCAGGGCCACGCCGCAGGCCTGCGCCGCCGCATGGAGGGTTCTTCGCAGATCGGCGTCGTAGGCGCCCACCATGGGAACGAAGCGTCCGTCGCCGGCCTCGCCCACGAGGGGGTTGAAGCCCGACAGGTTGATGTGATCGCTGAGGGCCACGAGGCTGCCCGGACCGGCCCCGGGGCGGAGCGACCCGGCGGCGTTGGTGAGCAGGAGCGCGCGGGCGCCCAGCGCCCGGGCGATGCCGAGCGGCACCCGCATCACGCCGGAATCCCCCGTCTCGTAGGCATGGGCGCGGCCCTCGAACACCAGCACGCGGCGTCCCCCGAGCGAGCCGGCATGCAGTCGCCCGCCATGGCCGCTGACGCGCGGCGCCGGGAGGCCGGGGATTTCTCCGTAGGGCACCGAACGCGTCTCCGTCAGGCGCTCCACCATGGCACCGAGGCCGGTGCCGGTGACGATGGCGCAGGCGAACGGACCGCCGAGGCCCCTGGCCCGCAGGAGATCGGCGGTCGCCGCCATGAGCGGCGTGGGCTCAGGCATGACGCACCAGATTCTCGGGCCCGAACGATTCGGGCAGCAGGGCGCCCAGGGTGAAGCGTGCCAGGACCCCGTCGCCATCGGCCACATGGATCACGGTCTCGGGCGCGGCGAATTCACGGATGCGCTGGCGACACGCGCCGCAGGGCGTGACGAGGCCGGGGCCGGCCCCCATCACCAGCATTTCCCGGATGGTCCGGCCGCCGCCCGCCACCATGGCGGCAATGGCCCCGGCCTCGGCGCAGGTGCCGACGGGATAGGCGGCGTTCTCGACGTTGCACCCGGCATGGACCGTGCCCTCGGCGTCGCGAAGGGCCGCCCCGACGGTGAAGTGCGAATAGGGTGCGTAAGCCAGGGCGCGCACGGCCCGCGCGGCGTCGAACAGGCTTTGAAGATCGAGGTTCATGCACGATCATTGGCACCGATGCCGGAGCCCTGTCGAGGGATCATCGACATGGCCGTCCACGCCTCCTAGAAGGCGTCGGAAATCAAGTGGGCCGAAGGGGCTTTGACGGATGCTGGGTCGGTTTGAACGGGGCGCTTCGGGCGAGGCGACGGTCGAGTATGGCGACGGCACCATGCGGGTGGTCAAGCCCGGCCGTTTCGTGCGCTGCGCCGTGACGGGTGCATCCATCGAACTCGATGCCCTGCGTTACTGGAGCGCCGTGCATCAGGAGGCCTATGCCACGCCAGAAGCCGTGATGCAGCGTCTGCGCGAACGCGCCGTCGAGGCCTGACCGGCAAGGCCGTCGTAAAACGAGGACGCCCGGACATCGCACGGCCCGCGGCACGAGGGGCCGTCACGGACCCGCACGCGGACCGCTCATTCCCCGTCCAGGGCGGCCGGCGCGACGTTCCGCCAGGCCGCGAGCAGGACGGCGCGCAACGCCGCTTCGTCCACGTCCCACAGGTCGAGGCTGGTCCAGCCGCGTCGACCCCACGCGCCCGGAACCGGGGCGAACAGGTCCGGTGAATCCGCGAGGACCCGCGCCTGATCGTCGGGGGTGAGCCTGAGCACGACCCGTTCTTCCTCCACCCACAGGGTGGCGAAGATACGGCCGCCGAGGCGAAAGTCGGGATGTCCCTGATGCGCCGCCTCGACGACTTCGGGAAGTAACAGGGCAAGGGCTCGAACATCTTCGGGGCGCATGGCCCCTCGTCTATACGAGTGCCGTCGACGATGCACCGGCGCGGGACCGGCCACCGCGTGCTTCGGGACATGGCCTCGGCGTCGACCCGTCTCGTAACGACCTCGCAAGGATAACTTTTAACGTTAAGGGCGATTTAACCCCCTCGGGCGATGGTGAGATCGTCATCCGAGCCGGCGCCTCTCGCTCCCGGCAGACGGTCGAGTGAAGGACTGAATCCCATGCGCCGCTCCAAGCTGAATGCCTTGGCGCGCTCGTTCACGCTCCTTGCGAGCGTGGGAGCGCCCTGCCTCGGATACGCTGCCGACCTGCTTCCCCCGCTGCCGCCCGAGCCGCTGCCCCCGCCCGTCGAGATCGGCGGCGGCTGGTACCTGCGCGGCGATGTCGGTGTGGGCGCCGCGAGCTACGAGAAGGTCGTCACCACCGTCCCGGGCAAGTCCCTGCCGCCGGACTACGAGATCCACCAGAAGAGCATGGGTGACCAGTTCTTCGCCGGTGGCGGCGTCGGCTACCAGTTCAACGGCTTCCTTCGCGGTGACATCACTGGCGAGTACCGGGGCGGCGGCCGCTTCTCCTTCGTCGAGAAGTTCGACCTGCCTTACGGCAACGGCGTTCCGGCCAAGGGCCTGGACTTCGACCAGGGTCACCTGTCGACGGTGGTCGCGATGGCCAACGGCTACGTCGATCTCGGCACGTGGTACGGCGTGACCCCGTTCCTCGGCGCGGGCGTCGGTTCGGCTTTCCACACGGTGAGCGGATTCAACGACACCGGCGCCGGCTCGGCCGCCGGTGGCTTCGGCATCGCCGCCACCAAGCGCACCACGAACCTCGCCTGGGCCGCCATGGCTGGCCTCGGCTACAGCGTTACGCCCAACCTCAAGCTCGAAGTCGGCTACCGCTACATGAACCTCGGCCACGTCGGCACCGGCGCGGTGACCTGCTTCAACGACCCGGGCTGCGGCGGCGCGTCGTACAAGCTCAAGGAGGTCACCTCCCACGACGTGCGCATCGGCATGCGCTGGATGCTCGGCGGTGTCGTCGCCGCACCGGTCATTGCCGATTACCAGCCCGAGCCGATCATCCGTAAGTATTGATCGCTGTATCATCGATGGAAGCGGCGCGAACCTTCGGGTTCGCGCCGTTTTTATTTACAGCAATGCGATTGGGGTCTTAATCTCGGATTGTCTTAAGCTTAACGCGATCATAAGCTTCCGCGTGGATACTCCCTGACCATGGGATGAACGCTACGGGCCTCAGGCGAAGCGGCGTTCCCACCGAGTATCGGGGTTTCCGAGGACGATATGACGAGACATCGGTGCCCATCGCGTCGGGCTTCAACCCTGGCCATCGCGGCTCTGAGCCTGGCCGTCAGTCCCGCACTCGCACCCGCATGGGGGGCCGATCTGCTGCCTCCGCCGCCGGCGCCGGTGCCCGTGGAAATCGGCAGCGGGTGGTACCTGCGCGCCGATTTCACCGAAAGCTTCTTCCTGCGTCCCACGGATGCGACGCTGCCCGATCCCAACGATCCGGGCATGCCGCCCCTGGTCCGGCGTACCCTCAGCCACGAACCCGGCTATGGCGGCGGCGTCGGCTATCGCGTCAACAACTGGCTGCGCGTGGACGCCACCATCGATCAGCGCGGCGCCTCGGATTACAGCGCGTACTCGTCGCGGACCAACTTCGCCACCGGCTACAACGTCGAGGCCGGCCGCGTCGGCGTCCTCACCGGCCTCGTCAACGTCTATGCCGATCTCGGTACCTGGTGGGGTCTGACCCCCTACATCGGCGGCGGCGTCGGCTTCGCCCAGAAGGAGTTCCGACGGGGCTATACCCAGACCACCTGCCTCATCGACGCCTGCGACGGGAGTGCGGGCACGGGGGCCCGCCCCGGCGTGGCACGCCCCAACCGCTCCGTCACCAGCCTCGCCTGGTCCCTCACGGGGGGCGTTTCCTACGCCCTCGGGGCCGGCTTCAGCTTGGATGCGAGCTATCGCTACATCGATCTCGGCCGCGCCAAATCGGGGCTCGACACCTACGGCTTCGGCAGCCGCCTGAAGGATCTGGCCGCCAACGAGGTTCGCGTCGGCCTGCGCTACTCCTTCGCGGATGGGTTCGCGGGAGGGCACAGCCTCCCCACCGTCTGGAGCAGCGGGAATCCCTACGAATGACGCCCGCGTCCACGGTGGAGCAACGGTCCATTAAGGTTACTCAAGTACACCTTCGTCAACGGGCTCAGTAAAGACCAGTCGGGCTGGCGCCTTGAGGACGACATCGATGCGGACCCTGACTTTCGCTCTCCTGACGACCCTCGCCCTGAATGCCGTCGCCGGCGCCCAGGCGGCGGACCTCGACTACGGCGTCCTGCGCGGCCCCGACTACGAGCAGGAGGCGCCGCTCATCGACTGGAACGGCGTCTACTTTGGTGGGCACGGCGGGTACACATCGGCCGCAATGGGTTTTGCCAACACGTTCCAGCCGCTCGTCGCCAACGCCCTCCGCGCCACGTCCGCCGAGACGATCATGGGGGCCTCGACGTTGCTTTCGCCACAGGCGGTGCGTGTCGGGGGCGGGAGCTATGGTGCCTTCGCCGGCTTCAACTATCAGTTCGACGAGGCCGTTGTCGGCCTTGAGGTGGACTATACGCGTTTCGAACGGGGTGGCACGACGACGGATGCCATTTCCCGCTTCCGGACGACGGGTGATGGCTTCCTCGAAACGGTGAGCTTGAGCGGACTGGCGTCGACGACGATCCAGGATTACGGCACCATCCGCGCACGTGGCGGCTGGGCTCTGGGTAATCTACTGCCATTCGTGACCGGAGGTCTCGCAATCGGGCGAGCTCAAGTTGTGGATCACGTCTCCATCAGCAACTACGGCTACGACCAAACGACGTACAAGGCAAACGCGGCCCTCACTACGGGTCAGCCGGCCTACGTGAACAACTTCGGCTATGCCTCCTTCAGCCAGACGAATCCGGCAGCCAGCCGCCCGGCGGCACCGATGATTGTCGGCAGAAGCACGACGAAGGTGGTTGGTGGCATCGCCCTCGGCGGTGGCATCGAGTATGCCTTGACGTCAAATATTCTCCTTCGCGGTGAATATCAGTACGTCCTCTTCAATGATTTCAATGGGCACAAGGTCAACCTGAACACCGTGCGCGGCGGCGCGGCGGTCAAATTCTGACGCACGATGAAACTGCATCAAAGCGGAATTGTTGAGCCGTCTCTCGCTTTCGTAGCGATAGGTTGGGCGAGTCAGTGCCTCGAGGCCTTCACCGCAGGACGGAACGCCCGAACGATGATCCGGCTCATCCTTACCGCTGTCCTTGTCGCGGCCAGCTTTCCGACCGCGAGCCTTTCGGTCCAGGCCAGAGGCGACCTGCGCCACCGGCCGCTCCCGCCGCCGGAGGTCGCCTACCGCGATCCCACCTACCTGCCGCCGCCCCCTCCCGTACCCGTCGCGCGGGTGCCGCGCTCCCTCAACCTGCCGCTCTACAACGAGCCGCCGCGCCGGTTTTGAAGGGCGTCAGTTCTCCAGTTCGGAATCCCAGTAGAGGTAGTCCACCCAGGTGTGGTGGTACTGCCGGTGGTCGAATTCCGGCTGGCGGCGATGCAACTCGTGCCGGGTCGGGCGGTGCGGCTCGTGCAGGAGCGGCATTTCGGCCTCGGCGGGCGTACGGTTGGCCTTGCGCAGGTTGCACGGCGAGCAGGCCGCGACGACGTTCTCCCAACTCGACAGGCCCCCGCGCGAGCGCGGCACGACGTGGTCGAAGGTGAGGCCGCCCGACGGTAGGCGCAGGCCGCAATACTGGCACGAGAACGTGTCGCGCAGATAGATGTTGTAGCGGGTGAAGGCCGGGCTGCGCGCCAGGGTCACGTAGCTCTTGAGGGCGACGACGCTCGGTACTTTCAGGGACCGGCTCGGGCTACGCGCCTCGACATCGTAGTTCGCCACCAGGGTGACCCGGTCGAGGAACAGGGCGGTGAAGGCGTCCTTCCAGGACCACAGCGAGAGCGGATTGTACGACAGCGGCCGGTAATCGGCGTTCAGCACGAGCGTTTGGAGATCCAGCATGGCGCACCCCTCTCGGCGGGTCGACACGGGGACAACGCGCGGGAATCGCCCGGCGCGCTGCCCCTGTCGGATGAAAGATCAGGATTTTTCTTGAATTTCGCCGGCGCGCCTGACCGGCGGGCTCGCACGGGGGAAGCCGTCGAAGCGGCGCGTGCGTGGCGCGATGGGGGGAGGGCTTTTGCCAAAAGCGGTCGCATCGGGCGAAAACGCCCGGCTGGTGGCAACGTCCCTCGACGCGGACGACCGTCACCACCTCCCCGCACCGATACGAAAAGGCATAGTCCATCGCGGCTTAGTCTAATATCAGCGTGACACGCTTGTGAAGGTCATGGCGCACCCGCGCGACGCCATGCCCACAGGGCGTCATGCCCACCGGCGTCATGCCCCAGGACGTCCTGCCCACGACCGGCACGCGGGCCATGCCGTGAGCGCGGAGGCGGCGTCAGCCTTTCGCCCCATTGATCGGTGATTGCGGCGGCTTCCGATCCCGTTGACCCGGCCCGACTGGTGCGATCCCGTTCCTTCCGGCGGGCGGAAGCGCGGTGCGGGATCGGCGAGGGGCTCTGAAACTTCCGAGGACGGCATCTTGCAGGACATCAACGCCCGAACCGCCCATCGCGCCTCCGCGGAGGGGATGCGTCGCAGGCCCGTCAGGAACGGATATGGGACGCGTCGGGCCGGGATTCTGACGGCGGCGTGGTTCGGCTTCGCCGCCCTCGTCCCCGGTACGGTTCTGGGACAGGCAGCAGCTCCTCCGACCCCGGCCGCCCAGACGGCGCCGGCCAATCCGGCACCCGCCGCACCGCCCGCTCAGCCCGCGGCCCCCGCGAAACCCCCGGCGCCGAAGCCCGTGGTGTCGGAAGAGATCAAGACCGTCCGCGACACCCTCGACAAGGCCAAGGACGACCTCGAACACCGCGAAAAGATCCTGACCGGCCAGAACGTCGGCAGCGGCGACCTCACCCGCGCCCGCGACGGCGTCGATGGCATCGCCGACCGCATTCGCCATGTCATCGAGATCACCACCCCGCGCCTGGAGGCGGCCCGCGAGCGCCTGACCCAGCTCGGACCCAAGCCCAAGGAAGGGGCGGAAGGCGAGGACGTCGCCCGCGAGCGGACCGAGCGCGAGCAGGCGGTCGCCGAGATCGACGAGACCCAGCGGCTGG
Source organism: Methylobacterium sp. WL69 (assembly GCF_008039485.1). Taxonomy (NCBI): domain Bacteria; kingdom Pseudomonadati; phylum Pseudomonadota; class Alphaproteobacteria; order Hyphomicrobiales; family Methylobacteriaceae; genus Methylobacterium; species Methylobacterium sp. WL69. The sequence goes on from NZ_VRUZ01000009.1 coordinate 80,486, forward strand.
CGAAATCCCTCCTGGTGCAGAGCGACCAGATCGTCGATCAGGTCACCAACAAGCGCCGCGCCGATTTCACCCGCGGTCTGTTCGAGCGCTCCACCGCCCTCGTCACGCCTGACCTGTGGATGCGGATCGCCGCCGACATTCCACGCGACCTCCGCGCGCTTCAGAACGTCGTCGCGGATACCGCCGACCTGTTCGCCCGCAACGGCACCCTCGGCAACCTCCTCTTCCTCGGGATCGCCTTCGGCATCTCCATCGCCCTGTATTTCGGCCGCCGCAACATCGCCCCGCGCCTCGGGCGGCGCGACGCCAAGGCCGTCGATCCGTCCCAGCGCAAGAAGTTGCTCGCCGCCTGGCGCGTCTTCCTTCTCGGCACCGTGCCGGCGGTGGTGGGAAGCTATGCGGTCTACTACGCCCTCGACGTCACGAATCTCCTGCCCATGCGCCTGCTGCCGGTGGCCGGGGCGATCCTCCTCGGTCTCGCCTTCATCGCCTTCGTCGAAGCCCTGGCCGACGCCCTGCTGTCGCCCGACAAGCCGTCGTGGCGCACCACGACGATGACCGATGCCGCCGCCTCGCGGATCACCACCCTGGCGGTGAGCATCGCCGTGGTGATCACGGTGGTGAAATCCGTCGAGGCCCTGAATTCGGCGATCTCGGCGGCGCTGCCGATCTCCATCGCCACCCGCGGCATCGGGGCCATCGCCACGGCCCTCATCCTTGCGATCGGTCTGCACCGGTTCGCCGATACGGCGGAGAAGGAAGAAGCGTGCTTCGGTCCCTACGTGGCCCCGGAGGCCGTCACGGGTATTGGCGGGCCGGCCCGGCTCCTCGGCTGGGCGGCAGTGGCGGTGATCGGCGCGGCCGCGCTCTTCGGCTACGTCGCGTTCGCCACCTTCCTCATCGACCAGCTCGTGTGGACCGCGAGCCTGTTCGTGCTGCTGTTCCTGTTCATCGGCAGCGCCGACACCTTCATCGGCGGCACCCTCCGCGACGACACCAAGATCGCCACCGCACTTCAGGCCAATACCGGCCTGCGCAAGCGCTCCCTGAACCAGATCGCGGTGCTGGCCACGGGCTTTGCCCGCGTCGTCCTCATCCTCGTCGCGGCCCTCCTGGCCCTCGCTCCCTGGGGCCTCGATTCCACGGATGTGTTCACCTCCGTGCGCAGCGCCTTCTTCGGGTTCAAGGTCGGCGACGTCACCATCTCGCTCTCCACCATCGCCCTCGCCATCGGCCTGCTCGTGCTCGGCATGGCGGTCACCCGGGCGATCCAGCGCTGGCTCGAGAGCACCTATCTGCCGGCCACCGACCTCGACGCCGGCCTGCGCAACTCGATCTCGACCATCGCGGGCTATTGCGGGTTCCTGCTCACCCTGGCGCTCGCCTTCTCGTATCTCGGCCTGAGCCTGGAAAAGCTCACCATCGTGGCCGGCGCCCTCTCCGTCGGTATCGGTTTCGGACTGCAATCCATCGTCAACAATTTCGTCTCGGGCCTGCTGCTCCTGTGGGAGCGCCCGATTCGCGTCGGCGATCAGGTGCTCATCGGCGACAGCGAGGGCATCGTGAAGCGCATCTCCGTGCGCTCCACGGAAATCCAGACCTTCGACCGCTCGGCCGTCATCGTGCCGAACTCGAACCTGATTTCCGGCATCGTCAAGAACCGGGTCCGGGGCGACCGCACCGGTCGGGTCTCCATCACCGTCAATGTCCTGCGCAATCAGGATCCGGTTCACGCCGCCGAGTTGCTGGTGTCCTGCGCCAGTGCGCATCCCGACGTCCTGAAGGAACCCGCCCCCCGGGTGGTCTTCCGCAAGATCGGCGACCCGTTCCTGGAGTTCGAGCTCATCGCCATGATCGTCGACGTGAGTCTCGGCCTGAAGGTGCAGAACGATTTGAACTTTGCGGTGTTCAAGACCTTATCCGGGGTCGGGATGATCCCGGCCATGGGGCCGGCCTCCAGCAATGTCGTGGTGCAGGGGCTGGAACCGTTTCAGGAGGCCATGGGCCGGATCGCCAGCACGCTGTCGGAGCCGAGGGGCGACGCCAGCGGCGGGGCGGGGCGGCAGGCCACCGAGATGCCGAAGGGATGAGCGGGTGAGGCGAGGATTCTTGAGCCGGCGCGGAATCGGTGCAGGGTTGGGCCTGATGGGAAGCCTGACGCTCGCGGGCTGCGCCACGCAGCAGCCCGTGGAGACCGCCACGGGCCTGCCCAGCCTGTACTGGCCGATGACCACCGCCTCGGCGCAGGTCGACGCCGGGACCGCCCGCGATATGATCTCGGCCTACCGTGCCCGCTCGGGCGGCGCGGCACTCCAGCTCGACCCGGAACTGCAGAAGCTCGCCGAGGCGGAGGCCGCCGCCATGGCGGCCGCCGATCGGCCGAGCCGCGCCCAGACCGTGCGCGTCGCCATGGAGCGCCTCGGCCACCCTTCGGCCGGGGCCAACCTCTCGGCCGGCTATCACACCCTGGCGGAAGCGTTCTCGGGCTGGCGCGACAGCCCGGCCCACAACGCCGTGATGCTGGCGCCCGAGGCCACGCGCATGGGCATCGCCACGGCCTACGCGCCGAACTCGAAGTACCGGGTCTACTGGGCGCTGCTGGTCTCGAAGTAAGGGCTCCCGTCAGGGAAACTTCATCTTTCGCGCGATGGTCGGCGCCTCCGCAAGAAGCGTCACCGTCACCCTTCGGTTGGCGGCCAGATAGGGGTTGTCGGGAAACAGCGGCTCGGTGTCGGCCTTGCCCGTCACCGAGGCGAAACGGTCGTCGGGGACGCCGCTTCCGGCGAGGATCTCACGCACGGAGATGGCGCGGTTGGCGGAGAGCTCCCAAGGCGGGGCAGCGGCGCGCGCACCGGGCCGCTCCGAGGCGGTGAAGCCCGCGATGGCGATGCGGTTGGGCATCTTGCGCAAAGTCGGCGCGAGGCGTTCCAGCAGGCGCCGAGTGCGGTCGTTGGGCCGGCTCGATCCGTCGGGGAACATCGAGGCGCCGTCCTGATCGACGATGGCGATGTCGAGACCCTTGGCGGTCGGGGTCACCATGATGTTCTTCGACGCCTCGGCGATCTCCGGCATGTCCTGCAGGGCCTGACGCAGGCTGGCGGCGGCCAGACCGAACGCCTCCGGCAGGCCGGTATCGGGCGCGCCGTCCTCGGCCGTTCCCTCGATATCGGGCGGATTGGTGTGGTCGGTGGATTGCTCCGGCGGGATGTCGCGCTTGTGCTTGACGAAGTTCGCCGTGGGCAGGCCGTCCTTCTCGATGATGCCGGCGAAGCGCGACTCCTTGTTGACGCCGAAGGCGTCGCGCATGGAGCCGGCCACCGCCTGCATCTTCTTCTGATCCTGCGTCGAGTAGGCGGCGATCATCACGAAGAAACTCATGAGCAGCGCCATCAGATCGGCGAAGGTCACGAACCAGCCGTGGCCGCCATGCGCGCCGCGCTTCTTCTTGGCCACGACTCGTCCCCCTCCCGCCCCTTGGGC